>NTKV01000028.1 GCA_002457745.1 SAR116 cluster bacterium MED-G06
CGTCAGACCATATTGGCCGATGACTGGCTGCGGTCTGCAAACATAGGAGGAGGATTCCCATGGTACCTGGTGCGTTTAACTATCACCGGCCCGACACCGTTGACGGTGTGATCGGCTTGCTTGGTGAGTGGGGAGATGACGCGCGCGTCATCGCCGGTGGACATAGCCTGATCCCGGTGATGAAACAGCGGCTCAGCGACATCAGCCATCTGATCGATCTTGCCGGCGTCGACTCGCTGAAAGGGATCAGCGTTGATGGCGGAACCGTCACCATTGGCGCAATGACAACACAGCACGAGCTGATCACCAGCGATGCGCTGGCGTCCGCCGCCCCGATCATCCGTGAGGCGTCGCTGCAGATTGCCGATCCGCAGGTGCGGTATCTTGGCACCATCGGTGGCAATGTGGCGAATGGTGACCCGGCCAACGACATGCCCGGCCTGATGCAGACGCTTGACGCGACCTATCATCTGGCAGGTCCGAACGGCACCCGCACCGTGTCTGCCCGCGACTTCTACGAGGCGGCCTATTTCACCGCGCGCGAGGATGACGAGATCCTGACCGGGGTTTCCTTTGCCGCGACCGGTGGCGGCTATGCCTATGAAAAGCAGAAGCGGAAAATCGGTGACTATGCAACAGCTGCCGCAGGTGTGCTGCTGACCATGGATGGCGGGTCCTGTGCAAGCGCATCTGTTGCGCTGACCAATCTGTCCGACACGCCGGTCTACTGCGCCGATGCTGTTGATATCCTTGTCGGCAGCGCTGTTGATGATGCGGCCGTTGCCGCAGCGGTCAAGGCAGCTGTCGACGCATCCGATCCGGTGGCTGATACCCGCGGGCCGGTTGATTTCAAGAAATATGTTGCCGGCGTGATCGTGAAGAAGGCGATCGAAAGCGCCAGGTCACGAGCATAAGGGAGGCCGAAATGGAAAAAATGCATGTAAAGATGAAGGTGAACGGCAAGGATGTCGACCTTCTGACCGAGCCGAGAACCCTGCTGATCCACGCGCTCCGCGAGGAACTCGGCCTGACCGGGCCGCATGTTGGCTGCAGCTCGTCACATTGTGGTGCCTGCACCGTTGATATGAACGGCATGTCGGTGAAGTCCTGCACGGTATTCGCGGCCCAGGCCGAAGGTGCGGACATCACCACGATCGAGGGTCTTGGTTCCCCCGACGAGCTTCATGTCCTTCAGGAAATGTTCAAGGAGCATCACGGTCTGCAGTGCGGGTACTGTACCCCCGGCATGATCACCAGAGCCCATCGCCTGCTTCAGGAAAATCCCAACCCCACCGAGGAAGAGGTCCGTTTCGGCATCGCCGGAAATCTCTGCCGGTGCACCGGTTATCAGAACATCGTGAAAGCCATTCTTGAGGCCGCCGCGAAAATGAACGAGATGAAGGAGTCAGCGTAATGAACGAAGCAACCCCTCCGAAGGAAGAACGTACCGCCGCCCTGAGTGGCCTTGGTACCTCGCGCAAGCGCGTTGAAGATGCGCGGTTCACGCAAGGCAAAGGCAATTATGTCGATGACCTGAAGATGGCCGGCATGCTGTTCGGCGATTTTGTCCGTTCGCCCTATGCCCATGCGCGGGTGAAGTCGATCAACATCGAAAAGGCCATGGCGCTTCCCGGCGTTCATGCGGTGCTGACCGCTGCCGACCTCGAGCCGCTTGGTCTTCACTGGATGCCGACCCTTGCCGGTGACAAGCAGATGGTGCTTGCCGATGGCAAGGTGCTGTTCCAGGCACAGGAAGTGGCGTTTGTCGTCGCCGATGACCGCTATGCTGCCGCCGACGGTGTGGCCGCTGTTGAGGTCGAGTATGAAGAGCTTCCGGTGCTGGTCGATCCGTTCAAGGCCGAGGCCGATGGCGCGCCTGTGCTGCGTGAGGACATTGCCGACCAGAAGGAAGGCGCGCATGGACCGCGTCGCCATCCAAACCATATCTTCACCTGGGAATCCGGTGACCGCGAAGCGACCGAGGCCGTGCTGGCCGAGGCCGAGGTCGTGGCCGAAGAGATGATCTATTATCATCGCACCCATCCCTGCCCGCTGGAGCCGTGCGGTTGCGTGGCCTCGATGGACAAGGTGAACGGCAAGCTGACCGTCTGGGGAACCTTCCAGGCACCGCATGCTGTGCGGACGGTCGCCTCGCTGATCTCCGGCATCGCCGAGCACAACATCCGCATCATCTCGCCGGATATCGGCGGCGGTTTCGGCAACAAGGTCGGCGTCTATCCGGGCTATATCTGCTCGATCGTCGCTTCGATTGTCACCGGTGTGCCGGTGAAGTGGATCGAAGACCGTTCGGACAATCTGATGGCCACCGCCTTTGCGCGTGACTACTGGATGATGGGCCGGATTTCGGCAACCAAGGACGGCAAGATCACCGGCCTGCATTGCCACACCACAGCCGACCATGGCGCCTTTGATGCCTGCGCCGACCCGACAAAGTTCCCGGCCGGTTTCATGAACATCTGCACCGGGTCCTATGATATCCCGACCGCCTATCTGGCTGTTGACGGTATCTACACCAACAAGGCCCCGGGTGGTGTTGCCTATCGCTGTTCCTTCCGGGTGACCGAGGCGGCCTATTTCATCGAGCGGATGATCGAGGTTCTGGCGATCAAGCTTGGCATGGACGCCGCCGAGCTCCGCGCCAAGAACTTCATCAAGAAGGACCAGTTCCCGTATCAGTCAGCTCTTGGCTGGGAATATGATTCCGGTGACTATCACACAGGCTGGGACAAGGCCCTGAAGGCGGTCGGCTATGACGCGCTTCGCAAGGAGCAGGCCGAACGTGTTGAGGCCTTCAAGCGCGGCGAAACCCGCACGCTTCTTGGTATTGGCCTCAGCCACTTCACCGAGATCGTCGGTGCCGGCCCGGTGAAGAATTGCGATATTCTTGGCCTCGGCATGTTCGACAGCTGTGAAATCCGCATCCATCCGACCGGATCGGCCATTGCCCGTCTCGGCACCATCTCGCAGGGTCAGGGCCACGCCACGACCTTTGCGCAGATCCTGGCGTCCGAGATCGGCATTCCTGCCGAGGACATCACGCTTGAGGAAGGCGACACCGACACCGCCCCCTATGGTCTTGGCACCTACGGGTCGCGCTCGACTCCGGTTGCCGGTGCTGCCACCGCCATGGCCGGCCGCAAGATCCGCGCGAAGGCGCAGATGATTGCAGCCTACCTCCTCGAGGTGCATGACAATGACGTTGAATGGGATGTTGACCGGTTTGTCGTGAAAGGCTCGCCCGAGCGCTTCAAGACCATGAAGGAAATCGCCTTCGCGTCCTACAATCAGGCGATCCCGGGCGTTGAGCCGGGTCTTGAGGCGGTCAGCTACTATGACCCGCCAAACATGACCTATCCGTTCGGCTCCTATATCTGCGTGATGGAGATCAACGTCGATACGGGCACCACCGAAATCCGCCAGTTCTATGCGCTGGATGATTGCGGCACCCGCATCAACCCGATGATCATCGAAGGGCAGGTTCACGGGGGTCTGACCGAGGCACTCGCCATCGCCATGGGCCAGGAAATCGCCTATGACGAGCAGGGCAATGTGACCACGGGAACGCTGATGGACTTCTTCATCCCGACAGCGGTGGAAACGCCGAACTACCAGACCGACTTCACCGTCACCCCGAGCCCGCATCACCCGATCGGCGCGAAGGGCGTTGGTGAAAGCCCGAATGTCGGTGGTGTTCCGGCCTTCTCGAATGCGGTGCATGATGCCTTCAAGGCGTTCGGACTGACGCAGTCGCACATGCCGCACGACCACTGGCGGATCTGGAAGACTGCTGACACCCTCGGTCTTCACGACTGAGCCAACTGAAAGAAGGATTGGCAGGGGGCCGCGGCCCCCTGCCGCCATATGATGACCTGGACAGACCTGAAATCGCGGCTTGGCGAAGCCGGCTATGTGGCTTCGAACGAGCTTGCCATGGCGATCCATATCGCGCTGCAGCTGGAACGCCCGATCCTGCTTGAAGGCGATGCCGGTGTTGGCAAGACGCAGGTTGCCAAGACCCTTGCCGAGATCGAATCCACCGAGCTGATCCGGCTGCAATGCTATGAAGGGCTGGACGCTGCCGCCGCCATCTATGAATGGAACTATCAGCGCCAGCTTCTGTCGATCCGTGCTGCCGCTGACAGCGGTGCCAGCGCCGAGGCCATGGAAGCGCGGATCTTTTCCCGCGAGTTCCTTCTGGAAAGGCCGCTTCTTCGGGCCATCCAGCAGGACCGCCCGCCAGTGCTGCTGATCGACGAGATTGACCGCGCCGACGAGGAATTCGAGGCGTTTCTTCTGGAAGTGCTGTCCGACTTCCAGATCACCATTCCCGAACTTGGCACCATCGCCGCGACCAGCCGGCCAATCGTGGTGCTGACAGCGAACGGAACGCGCGATCTTTCGGATGCGTTGCGCCGGCGCTGCATCTACAGCCATGTTCCCTATCCCGACCGCGCCACCGAACTCGCCATCCTTGAAAAGCGTGGGCCTGATCTGTCGCCACATCTGGCGGCGCAGATCGTCGGTTTCGTGCAGGCGATCCGCAAGGAAGACCTGGACAAGAAGCCCGGCGTTGCGGAAACGCTGGACTGGGCCGCCGCGCTTGCCGGGCTCGGGCTGAAGGATCTGACCGACGATCCGGTGGCACTGCAGGCATCGCTTGTGGCCCTTCTCAAGACCGAGGCCGATCAGGCCGCCATCCCTGCGGAGGTGGCGCAGCGCCTGGCAGGCGTGGCCGGGTAGATCCCATGCCGAAGGTCACCAGATTTCCCGTGCGTGCCTCGACAAGCGAGCGTATGGGCGAGTTTACCCAGCATCTTCGCAAGAACGGCTTCCATGTCGGGGTTCAGGAAACCGAAATGGGGCTTCGCAGCCTTGGCCATATCGACCTTGCAGACCCGTTCGAGGTGCGCATGGCGCTGAAGGCAATCTGCTGTACCGACCTTCATGGGCATGACCGGTTCGATGATCTGTTCAACGCCTTCTGGCTGAACCAGTCGGTGATGCGCACACGGCACCAGGACACGGATGTTCGCAAGCCGGACCCCTCGAGCTTCAGCAACCTGTCTTCCTTCATGCAGCAGCAGGATACCGGCCGCACCGGCGAGACCGATACGCCCGACAATGACAATGACGGCGAGGCTGACAGCGATGGCGAGGGGAAGCTCGTCTCGACGAAGGTGGTCAACAACAACCGCACCGATCTTCGTGAATTTCTTCGCCCGGAAGACCGCGACCTTGCCGAACGCGCAGCGCAGCGGATCGCCGCCGCCATCCGGTACCGCCGGTCACGTCGCCGCAAGGCGGCCCGCAAGGGTGAGAGCATCGATCTGCGGCGTGTGATCAGACGCTCCATCGGCACCGGTGGTGAACCGATGCAGCTTCTTCGCCGACGGCGCCCCAACCGGCCGGTGCATCTGGTCTCGATTCTTGATGTTTCGGGATCGATGACGCTCTATGCGCGGGCGTTTCTGGCCTTCATCAGGGGGCTGATCGATATTGACCAGCGGGCCGATGCCTTTGTCTTCCATACCAACCTGATGTGTGTGAGTGACGCGCTTCGCGACAATGACACGCTTCGGGCGGTGAACCGGCTGTCGATCATGGCACAGGGGTTCGGGGGCGGCACCCGCATCGGCACCTGCCTGAAGCAGTTCAACAGCCAGTATGCGAACCGGATTATCGGGCGGCGAAGCGTGGTCATCATCATGTCGGACGGGTATGATACCGGCAATTCCGACCTCGTCGGTGCCGAGCTGCAAAGGCTTCGCCGGAAGGGATGCAAGATCATCTGGCTGAACCCGCTTCTCGGGTGGCGGGATTACGAGCCGGTGGCGGCAAGCATGGCGGCAGCCCTGCCCTATCTGGACTGTTTTGCGCCCTGCAATACGCTGGAAAGCCTTGCCGCTCTGGAATTTGAACTGGAGCGCCTATGAAACACGCCACACAGAGTGCGATCGACAGGACGCAGGAACAGCTTCGCAGCAATGCGGTTCCGCATGCTGTGGCGACGGTTGTGCGCACCCTGTCGTCAACGGCGGCAAAGCCCGGGATGAAGGCGATTGTGCTTGCGGACGGTGAATTTGCCGAGGGATGGCTTGGCGGTGGCTGCGTGACATCCGCGGTGCGCAAGGCAGCGCAAAAGGCCATCGAGACAGGTGAAGCCACACTTGTATGTCTTCGTCCCGAAGAACTTCTTGCCGATGAAACGGATGCCGGGATGGTCACGCTGGCGCGCAACGGATGCCCCAGCAAGGGGTCGATGGATATCTTTGTCGAGCCTGTGGTGCCGTTGCCCGAGCTTGTGGTCTATGGCCAGGGGCCGGTGGCGCTTGCTCTGGTGCGCATTGCCCGGGGTTTCGGCTTCACCCTGACTGTGTGTGGCAAGCTCGATACAGCCATGGTCGATGTCGATCATCACTTCGCCGCGCCCGCTGATCTCGATGCGCAGCCGGGTTCCAATGCCGCGCGCTATGTTGTGGTGGCAACGCAGGGGGCAGGAGATGTCGCCGCGCTCACCTCGGCATTGGCGGCCAGCCATGCCTATGTCGCCTTTGTCGGCAGCCGGCGAAAATTCGCCGCCTATGCTGGCAAGCTGACAGATGCCGGTATCGGCGAGGCGGCGCTGGCCGGGGTGCGGTCGCCTGCAGGGCTTCATATCAACGCGGTAACGCCGGAGGAGATCGCCCTGTCGATCATGGCGGAAATCGTCCAGACACGTCGTGCCACGCGCGCCGCAGAGACGGCCGATGTCTGAAATCGCTATCCTTCTTCTGGCGGCTGGCGAGTCGCGTCGTATGGGCGCTGCCAACAAGCTGTTGCTGCCGGTGGATGGCGAGCCACTGGTCCGCCGCACGGCGCGGATTCTGGCATCGCTTGCCGGCGCGCGGGTGACGACGGTTCTCGGGCATGAGGCGGACGAGGTTGGCGCCGCGCTTGCCGGTCTTGATGTAGCGGTGACGGTCAATCCGGATTTTGCCGAGGGGCAGCGCGCAAGCGTTCATCATGGGCTTGTCCATGCTGCGGCGGCAGACAGTTACATGGTGACGCCTGCCGATTTGCCGCGCCTGACCGAGGCCGATTGCGGCGCGCTGATTGCCGCGCATGACAGTGCCCCTCATGGCGCCGTGACCGTGCCCATGCGCCGCGGGCCGGACGGGCCAGAGCGCGGCAATCCGATCATGCTGTCCGGCACGGCGCGTGATGATGTCATCGCCGGCGGAATCAATCTGGGATGCCGCGGTCTTCTTGACCGCCGGCCCGACCTCATCCATATCCATACAACCCTGTCCGACGGTTTCTTTGTCGATATCGATACCCCCGAGGCCTATGCTGTCGAAACCGGGGCTTCTCTGCCGGCGTCCGCCAGCTAGCCGATCAAGGCACCTACCCCCAACGGAGTGACTACCCATGGAACTGCAAGATGAAATCACCATCCCGGCCCCACGCGATGAGGTCTACAAGGCGCTGAACGATATCGCCGTGCTGAAGGCCTGTATCCCGGGTTGTGAAGAACTCGAGCGCGAGGGTGAAAATGATCTGGTGGCGAAGGTCACGCTGAAGATCGGGCCGGTAAAAGCAAAATTCGGTGGGCGTGTGACCCTCGATTCGAGCAAGGCGCCGGATGCGTTCAGCCTGTCCGGAGAAGGGGATGGCGGCATTGCCGGCTTCGCCAAGGGCGGCGCCGATGTGGAGTTGATCGAAGATGGCGAGCAGACGCTCCTGCGCTATACCGCGAAGGCCGAGACCGGTGGCAAGCTGGCACAGCTTGGCGGACGGCTGATCACCAGCACCGCGAAGAAACTGTCAAAGATGTTCTTCGAGAAGTTCGAGAAGGTGATGAGCGGCGAGGTGGAGCTGGAAGAGGCGTCCTGACGCCGCTCTGGGCGCCATTGTCTGTCGCTGGCAACGGCCGCTGCTGTTCGGCGTGTCCCATGCCCCCATTCCCCATGCCCCATTCCCCATAAGGCGGAAGCTGTGCAAGACTTCCGTCATGTCAGGTGAATGGAGGGAGGGGCGTAATGAGCCGCAAGCACGACCAGAGCATGATGGACAATTTGTACTGGTGGGGCGTGCCGACCCTGTTTCGGGCCCCGCAGGACAGTCCCGGGAACGCAGATATCGCGCTTGTCGGTGTTCCCCATTCGACAGGCAATGGCACCACTGAACGCGACCAGCATCTCGGGCCACGGGCGGTGCGCAATGTCTCGGCGCTGCAGCGGCGCGCCCATGGCGGCTTCCAGCTGGACCCCTGGGAGGCGGCGCGGGTTGTCGATGCCGGCGATGTGCCCTTTCCGCGGGCCAATGACAATGAAGACTGCATCGAGCGGATCACCGAATTCTACAAGGATATCGACGCCAGCGGCGCTCGGCCTGTTTCCATCGGTGGCGACCATTCGATCACCGGCGGGATCATTCAGGGGTTGGGGCGGGGCAAGCTTGCTGGTGGCGAGAAGATCTGCTTCCTGCATCTTGATGCCCATACTGATGTCTTCACCACTGTCGATCATTTCCTTGGTGCGGAAAAATCAGCTGCACATTGGGGGGCCTATACCGCCGATCAGGAGCTGATCGACCCGACAGGTTCGATGCAGATCGGCCTTCGCGGTCACCCGCGCACTCTGGACTGGCTGCAGCCATCCTACGACTATGGCTACAATGTCGTGACCATGGCGGATTACCGCGCGCGCGGCGCTGCCGATGTGATTGCCCAGGCAAAAGAGGTTCTTGCCGGCCGGCCTGTCTATATCACCTTCGACCTTGACTGCCTCGACCCGTCGGTGGCACCGGCCGTCTCGAACATCGAGCCGGGAGTCACCGGGTTTTCGATGGATGAGGCTGTCGAGCTTCTGCATGCAGTCCGCGGCATGAATATCATTGGCGGCGATGTCGTCTGCATGATGCCAACCAAGGACAGCCCCAACAACATCACCGCCATGGTCGGGGCGGCTGTGATGTTCGAGATGATCTCGATGATTGCCGAGAATGTGGCGTCCTAGCGGCCCTGGGGTATGACCTCGTAGCCAGCTTCCTCCGGTTCGTCATCTGTCATTTCCGGCGGGAAGCCGGGGGCCAGAATCTCGAGCCCGGTGGTTTCCTCGAGCCGCCTGATGATGTTCGGAGACAGCTCGCGTTCGCCAAACCGCGCGATGCCATCATTGAAGATTTCCACCAGCATCGGGGCAATCTCCAGCGGGATGCCATTGCGGTTGGCCACCTCCTGGAACAGCCCCACATCCTTTTTCACAAGATCCATGGTGAAAGAGATGTCGCGTGAACCGTTGAGAATGACCTGGCTCTCGGTCTCATGGACGAAAGAGGTGCCTGATGAAATCTTGATTGCCTCGTAGGCGGTGTTGAGGTCCATGCCGGCGGCCTTTGACGTGACAAGGGCCTCGCAGCAGGTGATCAGGTTGGCTGTCGCCAGATAGTTGGTCACCACCTTCAGGATGGAGGCAGAGCCCAGTTCGCCTGTATGAAGAATGCGGCGGCCCATGGTCTTCAGGAAGGGCGCAATCCTGTCGAAGGTGGCGCGGTCGCATCCGGCAAAGATCGAGATGTTGCCGGTGGCGGCCCGGTGGCATCCGCCGGAGACCGGACAGTCGACAGCCGCCCCGCCACGGTCCATCACCATGGCGCCAAGACGTTTCACCTCGGCTTCATCGGTGGTCGACATTTCCATCCAGATCTTCCCGGCGGTGATCTCGGGAAGCATCTCGTCCATCACCGCTGCCGAGGCAGCGGGTGACGGCAGGCAGGTGATGACAGCATCGCAGTCGCGCATCAAGGCGGCCGGCCCATCGGTCCGCTTCGCGCCGCGAGATACGAAGTCACTGACCAGTTCGTCATTCAGATCATGCACCGTCAGATCAGTGCCGTTGCGCAACAGTGATCCCGACAGTTTTCCACCGACATTGCCAAGTCCGATGAATCCAACTTTCATCATCTCGTCCCCTTCAGATGTGATTGTGTTGTGAGCAGAGTTGCCAGAACACTGCAGCATCATGCCATTTGCGGTCCAGACAAATTCGCCGGTTCCGCCGCACTTTATGACCGGTGCGGGTGTGCCTGCCCGCCATCGCCAGCAAGCCGGTGCGTCAGGAAGGCGTGGCATTTCCTGATGGTGTCGGCCAGATGCGAATTGAGATCGGCATCTGCCGCATGCCAGATGGCGATCTGGCGGGGCTCGGATCTGGTGGCGAGGGGAATTTCACTGACGCCGATATCCTCGGTCAGCAGGCGGGCAATCTTTGCCGGCAGAAAGCACAGCGCATCCGAGACCGACATGGCGTTCAGCAACCCATGGATGTTCATGTTGAACTGGATGGCTGGCGCCACATAGGGAAAGCCAAGCTTGCGGAGCATGTTTTCATGTGAGGATGTGGTGCCAAAGGCCGCCTCAATGGCCATCCATTTCGCACCGGCAATGGATTCGCCATCCACCTGCGCGTTGCGTCCGGCAAGGGATGATTTCGGGCCGGCGAACAACCCGATATGATCATCCATGAGCCTAATGCTTTTCAGATGCTCGACCCGCATGTCGGTCGGGGTCGCCATCACCGCGATATCCAGATGGCCATGCAGCAGATCTGACACCAGGCGGCGCGCTGTTCCGATCTGAAGATCAAAGCTTATCGGCGCCTTGGCCTCGCTTGCCCGCAACACGAAGTCATTGATCGCGGCATGCGCCAGCAACGGGCCTGCACCGATACGCAATGTGGGAGGGCTGTCGCTTTTCAGCGCGTTCAGAACATCATCCGCCTGTTTCAGGTCCGAACCGATCTTGCGCCCCTGCTCGGCAAGAAGAATGCCGGTTTCGGTCAGCACAACGCCATTTCGCCCGCGCACCATGAGCTGTCGTCCGACCTGGGCCTCAAGATGCGATACAGCGCGCGACAGGGTTGGCTGCGAGACGGCCAGAACCTCGGCCGCCGCAGACAGGGAACCGGACTCAAAAATGATGTGAAGATGATACAGAAGCTTCGGGTCGAGACTGATGCGCATCTTGCCATCTTGCCGTGCTGATACAGGTCCATCATTTCTATTCATATTTGCATAGAATGCCAAATATTTTCTGTTTACATATGGTGCTTCTGCTTCGACGCTGAGATCACAATAAGCATGTGCAAAGCACACCATAGAGCTAGTCACGGGAGGATATGGTGATCAAGACTCTACAAAAGGTAGCCATCGCTGCGGCGGCGGTCACACTGACATCGTCTGTAGCATTGGCGCAGGCGAACCTTACGTTTCATACAGCCGGAAGCGGCACCCCGGTCGCGCTGACAGCGACGGCGCTTGTTGAATATGCCGCCGATCGTGGCATTGCGAACATCCAGGTGTCGGAAGGCAAGGTTGCGACCAACTATCTGAAGGATCTGGCAGAAGGCAAGATCGACCTTGCAAACGGGCCGTTCATCCTGCCGTTTCTGATGTCGAAAGGGGCTGGCCCCTACGCCAAGATGGGCAAGGAGACAGGCGCGGAGCTGTCGAAGAACATCCAGCTTCTGTACCCGCACACGCTGGCCGTATTTTCCATGTATGCCTACAACGCGAAGGGCATTTCGGGGTGGGATGACCTGAAGGGCCGGAAGATCCTGAATGGTCCGCCACGCGGTGCCGCGACCGGCAACTCCAGGGCGCTGGCACAGTTCTTTGGTGGTGTGAAGCACGGCCAGGACTATGAGTCGGTTACCGTGAACTGGAACCAGGCATCGGCTGCCATCGTCGACGGCACCGCTGACGCGGCCGTTCTGACAGTGCATTTCCCGGGGCCGCGTGAGACACGCAACTCTGCCGCCGGCGCGATGACACTGTGGTCCATGCCGAAGGCAAAGTTTGAATCCGAGCCTGCGCAGAAGCTTCTGAACAAGCCGGGATCGGTTCCCTACATGGCACCTGTGTCCTTCATTCAGGAAATGATGGGCAGCAACTGGACGGTTGCCTCCGAGGACGGCACCTTCCGCGGCATGGCCGTGACCGGTGGTGATTTCGTCAACAAGTCGATGGACGAGGAGCTGGCCTATCAGCTGACCAGGGCGCACATCGAGAATGTAGATGCGATCAAGGCCATCGCACCTTTCATGGCAACGCTGAACCATGGCGTGACCGATCCGAAGGTGGCCGGGCTTTGCGGCCCGAACCCGGTGAAGTTCCACCCTGGCGCGGTGCGTGCCTGGGAAGAGGCCGGGCACAGCCTGCCTGATTGCGCCAAGCCGTAACCCGCAGCGACACTGAAACCTGCAGACGGGCGATCCATCACCGGGTCGCCCGTCCGGGCGTTTCCCGAAGCTGAATTTCGAAGCTGAATTTCGAAGCTGAATTTCATAGGGGCATGAACACGTGAAACAAGGGGGTCAAAGCTCTGGCAATGCTGACCGTGGCATTGGAGCCATCGGGTACTGGCTTGCCTTCATGTTCGTTTTTGTCGGACTTCTGAATGTGACACCGGCCATCCCGGGATGGGACCAGCTGTTCAAGGTCGCCACCGGTGATGCCAACTTCAAGATCAGGCGGTTCCCGACCGAATGGCTGTACCCGCTGTTGTTCTTCGTGATGATGGTGGTTGTCACGCTGAAACATTCCATCTGGCGGAGCTGGCAGGACAGATCACCCCTGATGCGCCGGTTCGGGCTGTTCCTGGATGTGGCGCTGATCGTTGCCAGCGCGGCGATTTCCCTGACCTATCTGATCGAGCTGGAGGCCGTCTGCCTTCTGGACATCTTTACCGGTGACCGGGCGCGGCTTGTGGCCGAGGCGCTGCGATCGGAAGTTGAATATTCCGAGATGATGGGGCTGCCCATTCCGGTGACCGCCGATGACCCGGCCTGTCTGAACACCACGCAGAATCTACTGCCGCTGATCCTGTTCGGCTCGGTGGTGGTGTTTCTCGCCTATAACGTCAAAGTCTGGGGTCTTCCGCTGGTTCTGGTGTCGATTGCCATCGCCGGCTACACCTTCCTGACGGTGATGAACTGGTATCTGTTCGGCGCTGACGGACAGAACAAATATCTGATCACCATCCTCAGCAGCGAAGAGGTCCGCAGCCTGACATCGGGGCGCGAATTCGTCCGCGACGCGCTTGTCAACAACACCGCTGGGCTGCTTGGGCGGTTCATCAACATCCTGATGCTGCTGGTGTTCCCCTACATCATTCTTGGCGCGCTGTTCGGAAGATGCGCCGGCGGCCAGGCGCTGATCAAGCTTGCCTTTTCCATGACCAGAAATTTCCGGGGCGGACCGGCCCATGCGGCTGTTGTGTCGTCGGCCATGTTCGGCACGATCACTGGCGGGCCGGTGGTGAATGTCCTGTCGACCGGTGTGCTGACAATCCCGATGATGCTGAAGCGCGGCTTCTCGAAGGTCTTTGCCGGCGGTGTCGAGGCGGCGGCCTCATCCGGCGGGTCGATCATGCCGCCGATCATGGGGGTGGCCGCGTTCATCATGGCGGCGCTGACCGGTGTCCCCTATCGCGACATCATCATCGCTGCTGCCATTCCGGCGTTGTTCTATTTCTTCTGCCTGTTCCTTTCGATCATTTTCCAGGCACGCAAGCAGAACATCGAGGCAATTGGCGAGATGACAGACGAGATGCGGCTGACCCGTGAGGACCAGCTTCATCTTCTGCAGATTTTTGCGCCAGTGGTTCTGGTTCTCATTCTGCTTCTGACGCCGAAGGATTCGGTTGGTTGCAGCTGGTTCTCGATCATGCTTGGCGCCGTCGTCGAGCGGAATGGCGATGTCTGCATGATCACCTCGCTGCCCTGGATCATCCAGCTTCTGCAGAACGCCGCCGGTGACGCCAGTGCCGCCGGATGGTGGGCTGTGCTGCTGCTGATGGGGCTGATGTTCATGGACAAGGAGTTCCGGGCGCGTCCGCGCAAGGTTCTCGACGGCCTGTCACAGGCCGGTGTGCTTGTCTCGACGCTCTATCTCATGTTCCTTGCTGTCACGGTCATCGATGTCTGTCTGAATTTCACCGGCCTGGCGAAATTCATTTCTGTCGATGTGCTGTCGATGCTGAAATCGTTTGATGTGTCTGCCAATTCATCCGCCTCACAGCTGCTCGCCCTTGGGCTGACGATGTTTCTGGCTGTCCTTCTCGGCATGGGGATGCCGGCTGTGCCTGCCTATATCAATGCGGCGCTGCTGATGGGCCCGATGCTTGTCGGGCTCGGTCTGGCAACCTTTACGGCGCATATGTTCATTTTCTATTTTGCAGTGGCGTCGGCGATCACGCCGCCGGTGGCGCTTGCCGCTTTTGCCGCTGCCTCGATCACGAACGCCGACCCGATGAAGACCGGCTTTTCGGCGGTGAAGTCCGGCATTGTGATGTTCACCATTCCCTTTGTCTTTGCGATCTATCCGGAATTGCTGCTGATCAAGCAGGCAGTGATTGACCCGACAACAGGGGCCTTTCTCGAGGGTTATGATGGTCGGATCGATGTGATCTGGCTTGGCTTCCTGATGGCACGGCTGGCGCTGGCGCTCTATCTGGTTTCCAGCGCGATGGCGGGGTATGACCAGCGTGAGCTTGGCCGGTTGCAGATCGCCCTGCGGCTGGGCCTTGCTGTGCTGGTGATGACAAAGCCTGTGGAAATATACAGCACCGCCATTGCCCTCGGCCTTGCGGTCCTTGTCGCGCATGTCTTCACCGGCAGAGCGCGCGTGGTCACCTGAGGAAGGGATGCGGGAGTGATGACAGAGCGTCCGAGCTACATACTTTTTATCACCGACCAGCAGCGGTATGACCATCTTGGCTGCAACGGCCACCCGGTTCTGAAAACACCGAACATCGACGCCATTGCGGACGAAGGTGTGACGTACGACCGCTTCTATGTTGCCTCGCCGGTTTGCATGCCAAACCGGGCAAGCCTGATGACCTGCCGGATGCCGTCAAGCCATGGCGTACGATCACTTGGCATTCCGCTTTCGCATGACAATGTGACCTTTGTCGAGCTGATGCGTGCCGCCGGGTATGACACCGCCCTGATCGGCAAGAGCCATCTGCAGAATGTCACAGACTGGCCGCACAAGCTTGACCCGCAGGAGCCGCGTGACGGGTTTGCCGCGCCGCCTGACGATCTGGCGGTGGCGATCAGGTCTGACCTCGACAACGGGACCTACCAGTATGAACGCGAGGCGTTCTTCGAGGATGAGACAGCAGAGGTGCCGCTTCCTTTCTATGGATTCGACAAGTATGTCGCGGTCACCAGGCATGGTTTCAACACGGGTGGCGACCATGCGCGCCATGTCAGGACGACCGCGCCCGATGCCTTCGCGCAGCGCGGCCGCACCAACCAGTTTGCGCATGACTACACCTGTCCCCAGGCAATCCGCACGAAGGTTCCCGAGGAGCAATATTCGACAAGCTATATCGCGGACCGGACCTGTGAGTTTCTGGAATCGCGGCGCGGCAATCCGACTCCGTTTCTCCTGATGGTGTCGTTTCCGGACCCGCATCATCCGTTCACGCCCCCGGGAAAATACTGGGACATGTACAAGCCCGAGGATATGGAGATTCCGTCTGCCTACACCGCGGATGACTGGGATGCGCCGGACTATGTGACGATTGCGGAAAAAAACCGCGCGGCTGATCCCTCGCTTGGCCAGATGTCAGGCTATTCGGTGGCGGTGTCGGCACGCGAGGCACAGGAGGCGCGGGCGCTGACCTGCGGCATGATCGCGATGGTCGATGATGCGGTGGGCCGCATTCGTGCCACGGCACAGGAATACGGGGTCACCGGCAATACCGTCCAGATCTACACATCCGACCATGGCGACCACCTTGGCGAGCACCGGTTGCTGTTCAAGGGTGCCGAGCAATATGACAGCCTGACCCATGTACCGTTCATCTGGGCGGATCCGAAGGGGGAGAGTGGCAAGCGGTCATCCGATCTGGCGCAGACCCATGACATCGGTACGACCATTCTGGAACATGCCGGCATCGAAGGGTCGATCGGGATGCAGGGCGAGGTCATGGCCGTTGCCGGGGGGGCTGGCCGTGATGCCGCCCATATCCAGTACGAGACGCAGCGCACACAGGAAGCCTTTGGTGTGCGCCCGCGGGTTCACAGCATCGTTCATGGCCGATACCGGCTGTCGATCTATCTTGGACCATGCCGGAACGAGCTTTTCGACCTTGAGAATGATCCTGGTGAAATGACCAATCTCTGGGACAGCGCCGAGCATGCGACGGTCAGGGCGATGCTGGTCGAGACCCTCGCCGAGATGGAAATTGCCGCGGTGGATCGTGTGCCGCTGCCAACCGCAGAAGCATGAGGGGGAAAGACGATGAATGACGCAGCATATCAGGACCGGCAGGAATTCGAGATGGGCCACTGGCCCGAACTTCGCGAGGCCTGGAACCAGGTGATCCAACTTGTCTTTCCGGCGCGTGAGGTGTCGGGAGAACTGAAGCAGCTTGTGTTCACCGTGGCGAGTCTGGCAAGCGGGTGCCGGCATTGCCAGTCGCACGGCGCCTATCACCTTCACAAGATCGGTGTTCCGGACGAGAAGATTCAGGCGCTGTGGAGTTTCGAGACCTCGGAGCTGTTTACCGATGCCGAGCGCGCGGCGCTGCGGCTGGCGATGGCAGCAGGTGTCGCCCCGAACATGACGGAGCCGGAGAATTTCGAGGAGATGCGGCAGCATTTCACCAACATCCAGATCATCGAGATTCTCGCGGTGATCGCGGTGGGCGGGTATCTGAACCGCTGGAACGACACGATCGCAACGGTGACCGATCAGGAGTCTGTCGATTTTGCCGATCAGGTCCTTCGCCAGGTTGGCTGGGAGCCGGGAAAGCATGTTGGCGCGTCCGAGGAACAGCGCAAGGCGCATCCGATCACGCTTGGCTGGTCGAAGAAGTAGCGGCTGCATAGACCGGCAAGGGGGCAGAACAATGCATGACGAACTGAAAGCGCATCCTGACTATTTCAGCAAGGAGATCATCCAGCTTGCAGACAATGTCTATATGGCGTTCGGCTTCGCCGCCTCCAATGTGTACATGATTGTCGGTGACGACAGCCTTGTCATTATCGACACGACGGAAACAACACAGGCCGCAAGCAATATCCTGGCGGAATTCCGCAAGATCAGCGATCTGCCAGTGAAGTCGATCATCCTGACACATTCGCACCGGGACCATGTGTCCGGCGCATCGGTGTTTGCCGAGGATAACGCGCCGCAGGTGATCACCAGTGCCATGGGGTCCGAAGACCCGCTGATCGAGGAAACGCCGCATCCGCGCGCGACCAGGGCCATGCAGGCCCGCACCAAGCGCCAGTTTGGTATCGGCCTGTCCTATCCTGACGAGATCATCGGCATCGGCGTGGGGCCGGGCGACCGCCCGCTGCAGGGCATGGGAGCCGGCATGATGGAGCCGACACGCCTCATCGCCGAAGACCGGACGAGCCTGACCCTTGCCGGCATCGATCTTGAGCTGGTCATGGCCCCCGGCGAGACCCCGGACCATATGGTTGTCTGGTATCCGGAGAAAAAGGTTCTGTTTTCCGGTGACAATTTCTACCGGTCCTTTCCGAATCTCTACGCCATCCGCGGAACATCCTATCGCGATTTCGATACCTGGGCCGATACAATGGATCTTCTTATCGGTTTCAATCCCGAGGTGCTTGGGCCAGGCCATACAAAGCCGCTGTTCGGGGCCGAGGTCATTCGCAGCACCCTTGGCGACTATCGCGACGCCATCCGCCATGTGGTCACCGAGACCCGCAACGGCATGGATGCCGGGCTGACCATCGAGCAGCTGGCGCATAGTGTGAAGCTGCCGCCAGACCTGGCCGAAAAGCCGCATCTTCGTGAATATTACGGGTCGGTGGCCTATGCCGTCCGCGCCTATTTTGTCGGCACAATGGGATGGTTCGACGGCAATCCGACATCGCTTGGCGCCCTGTCGCCGGCAGACGAGGCCGCGCGGATGATCAGGCTGGCCGGCGGGGCAGAGGCCGTCTGGCGAGAAATAGAGTCGGCGCGTGGGGCTGGCGATTTCCAGTGGGCGCTTCAACTTCTCGACAGGCTGATCCATGCCGATGAGGATGCCGCGCGTGCCCGCGCGGCAAAGGCGGCGGTGCTTCGCGATCATGCTGTCAGCCAGATCAACTGCCCGACACGCCATTACTACATCCAGAGCGCCAGGGAACTGGAACAACAGCTGGACGACGCTGGCCAATAGAGGAACGCCAGCCCGTCGCTCGGAACAAAAGGGACTAGGGGAGAAGGACATGACAGGATATTTTTTCATCGTCTGTTTGGGCGCGGTTCTGACCGAACTGATCAAAGGGTTGAGCGCGAACGGCACCCCGCCGGTGTTGCAGCGGTTCTCCTGGCAGATGGATCTGGCCCATTTCATGTGGTCGAACATTCTGTTCTTCCGGATCGCCTTTGCCGTGGCGATCGCCTGGATCTTCTTCCAGCTTCCTGTTGACGCCCGCATGGGTGTGCTGCCCGGCGGCATCGTTCTTGGCGCGCTGTGGGGCTTCGTCTACTGGGTATTCAACCGCTACTGGGTTGGCAGGTTCAAGTTCCTGCCGATCACGCAGAAACGCTTTGAAGGTGCCGCCAGCAACAAGGTCGGCATGAAGGAACAGGTTCTTGGCATCAGCCATGGGGGCCAGCACAAGGCCTTTCCGGTGAACATGCTCTATTACCACCACCAGATTGCCGACGAGGTCGGCGGCCATCCGATCTGGCCGACCTATTGCGGGCTGTGCAACAGCGGCCGGATCTATGACCGTCTGGTTGACGGCAAGGCGCTGGAATTCACCCTTGTGGGGGCGGTCAACTACAACGCCACATTCCGCGACCACACCACCGGAAGCTGGTGGCGGCAGGAGGTGGGCGACGCCATCAAGGGGCCGATGAAAGGGCATGCCATGGAAGACATGCCGTGCGAGCAGATGAGCCTCGAAAGCTGGCTTGCGAAATATCCGGACAGCCTGGTCCTGCAATATGACCCGACCTTCCAGAAGCAGTATGCCATCCGGACCGCGCTTCTGAACTATGAGGTCAGCCTCCCCGGCTGGCATATGCAGGCCTCGCCGCCGCTGGTTGTCGGGGTGGAGGTCAATGACGTGGCCCGTGCCTATGACTGGGACCAGCTGGTGAAGCATCGCCTTGTCGAGGACGAGGTCGAAGGCACACCGCTTCTCGCCGTGACAGATGAGGACGGGGACTCCGCCTTTGTCTATGAGCGGACGGTTGACGGTGCTGTTCTGACCTTCGAACGTGTGAAGGGCGGTATGAAGGATGGCGAGACCGGATCAAGCTGGGACTGGTTTGGCAGATGCACCAAGGGCAAGCTGAAGGGCAAGACCCTGACCCGGCTTCAGGGCTACAAGCAATATGTCCGCGCCTGGGTGACTTTCCATCCTGACGCGACCTTCTACGATTTCCAGAACGCGGGAAAATGACAAACCAATCGAAACGCCCGGGAGGCATGGAATGAGACTGGCACTGACAGGCGGCGCGACCGGCATCGGCGCGGCAACGGTGGCGCGATTGCGCGCCGATGGGCATCAGGTCGTGGTTTTTGACATCCGGAAACCGGACGGTGACGCGCAGTGGATCAAGCTTGATCTGATGGATGAAGGATCGATCGCGTCAGCGCTGGAGGCCGCCGAAGGCAGCTTTGACGGCCTTGTCTCGATTGCCGGCATCCCGCCGCGCGACGGCAATGAAGTGGCCTGCCTGACAGTGAATACGCTGGCGACCTGTGCCTTCATTGAGGGGTTCATGTCAAAGCTGAATGAGGGCGCGGCGGTCGTGACCGTCGCGTCACGCGCGGGTATGGCGTGGCAGTCCAACCTCGATCAGCTTGATGATCTTCTGGCCCAGACGCCGGCAAGCATTGCCGGCTGGTGCGCGGCGAACGAGGTCGACGCCACCAAGGCCTATGTCCTGTCGAAACAGGCGATCATCTACCGGCATCAGCAGATGGTGACACCGCATATCGGCCGACACCGGTTCGTCACGGTCAGCCCGTCCGCGGTGAGCACCGGCATTCTGGATGATTTCGTCAAGGCTTTCGGCCCTATGGTGGCTGCCAATCTGGCGCGGGTCGGCAGATCGGGCACGCCGGAAGAGGTGGCGTCACTGATCAGCTTCTGCCTTGCCCCGGAGGCAAGCTGGATCAACGGTGTGGATATTGTCACGGATGGTGGCATGGGCGCGATGGCCATGATGGCCCAGCGCAGCGGAGGATAAGCTGATGGAACCGGTAACCACGGATCTGTTTATCAACGGTGTGGCCGGGCCAGCCGCTGGCGGTGCCACCTATCAACTCGTCAACCCTGCACGACCGTCCGAGGTCGTCGGCCATGCGGCGGCGGCCAGCCGCGATGATGTCGATGCGGTGATGTGGGCGGCGCATGACGCCTTTCCCGCCTGGTCATCACTGTCGATGGCGGAACGTGCGGCACATCTGCGGCATGTTGCGGAACATCTCAACGCCGATGCCGAGGAAACCGCAGCGCGGGCGCGGTTGCTGACACGCGAGCATGGCAAGACGCTGTTCGAGACGAATATCGAGGTCACCCGCC
>NTKV01000029.1 GCA_002457745.1 SAR116 cluster bacterium MED-G06
GGCGGGGCTCAGAATCCGTAGGTGAGGGCGGCGATGATGGCGCTGTCCTTTTCCAGAGCCGCGCTGTTCGGGTCACGGTGATAGCGCGCCGGCAGCCGGGCGCTGGCCTCGAAGGTCACCTGATCGGTGATCCGCCGGTCGATGCTGACAGTCACTGTCTGCGCGCCATTGTCGAGATCGCGGGTCAACAGACCAAGCATCTCGGTATCCTCGACATCATTCCACAGCCAGCGGGCACCGATGGTCATGTCGTTCTGGAACCCGCTATGGGACATCCCATTGCGGCTGTCATACGCATATTCGCCGATCAGCACGATGTCGCGCCCGCTGTCCATGATGTCATAGAGATTGTGCTCAAGCCCGAAGACACCGGCACGGTAGCTCTTCATCGTACCAAGTCTGTCATACTGGCCGGACCGCCGGACCAGCTCCGCCTTCAGTGCTGAATCACCGCGAAGATACTGGATGTCGATGCCGGCCTGGGTGATACGGCTGTAATCCGGTTTCAGTGTGCCGTCCGCCTGTGGCAGCAGCCGCGGTGCGTTCCCGGTGCCCCGAAACCAGCTCAGGCCAAGGTCGACATCGCCGAAATATCCGGACCACCGGACGGCACTGGCGATGTCATCGCGCTTCGCTCCGCCGGAATAGCTGGCCCCTTTGGCAATGCGCAGCCCGGGGCGTTCGCGGCTGGAGAGCCCCGGATAGATGTTCTCGGCGAAATCGATCGCCAGCAGATCAAGCTGCCCCGGCCCGACCGGCCAGGACAGGCGCAGCATTGGCGCGCCGCGTTTCTCGCTTCGCATCAGCCCGCGGCTGAAATCCTGGCTGTTGACCACATCGACCGGATTGTAGCTTTCAACCTTGCCCCAGAACAGGATGGTATTGCCGACAAGGATATCGGCATCGCCAAGGCGGGCCGTCACATGGGCCTCGCGAACATCGATGCTGGCATCACCGGCTGTGCCGCCACTGATCCGAGGCTGGATCAGCGCTTCCGCGGCGTCACCATAGACCACCAGTTCGGGACGGGTTTCGACATGGAGAAAGCTGTCCTGCTGGCCGGTATGGGCCGCGCCACGGGGGTACCAGCTTGCCTCGGCCGTGATTTCACCGCGATGTTCGGTGCCGATCTCGGCACCGGCTGCGGTGCTGGCCATGCTGGCAATGGTGGCCAGCAGGGCAGCAGACAGACCTGACCAGCGCGCGCGGTTCAGACCAGTCATCGGCTGGCCTTGGGAAGTCCCTGTGGTGTGAAGTCACGCTCGGTCAGCCCCTCGCGGAAGCTGTAGTCACCCCAAGACAGACGTGTCGATTTGCCGGTCTGGGTGTTTTCCATGATCATCACATGGGCCCGCCAGAACTGGCCCTCATATTGTTTGTAATCCTGGAACTTCAGGGATTTTTCCAGATCGCCGCGGCGGTTGTAGAAATCGATCTGGTGTACCCGGTACTCATCAAGATCGATGAAGGAGACCCGCTTCGAATAGCCGGAGCGCTTGTTCTTCGGACGGCTTTCGACAGCGGCACAGGTCAGCGCGCCGTCATGTGCACAGGCCGCATCCTCAAGCCAGATATGCGCATTGTCGGCGACTTCCTCGGAGCCGAGATCCTCATAGGAAAATTCCGAGGAGACAAACTTGCCGGTGCGGTTCGACGAGGAAATCCGCTTCACCCGCTTGACTGCCGGCAGGAAGATCCACTGCGAGTCATCATCCGGCTCGATCTTCGAATGGGTCAGCAGCGCCGTGCCGCGAACGTCACGTGGCTGCGAGAAGGTGATGATCGACCGGTCACCCTCGGAGGCGTCGGCGGCCTCGAGAATGGTGGAGCGGAACTTGCGGACGGATTCATTGCCGGCCTTGTTCTTCAGCACCATTTCACCTTCGACAGTGACATCGCCCCAGCCCCGGTCACGGCTGTCGACCTCGGTGGCGATGGCAAGCCCCTTTTCATTCGAGGCATCGTCACCGGTGGCCTTGGCCGGTGTGGAAAGCGTCATCACCAGCGCCGCGGCGGCAAGGGTGGCGATCACCGCAAGCGAGGCGGTGGAGGTGGTGTTGGTCTTCATGGTTTTCATCCTGTCGAGAAAGATCAGAAGGGGGGGAAGGAAGAGGAAATCGACGAACAGCGCGAAGCTGAGCGTGATCGCGGTGAGGCGGGCCATGTCGCGGTTCACCGCAAAGCCCGACTGGCCGAGAATGGCAAAGCCGATCACAAGGCCGAGCGAGGTGATGGTCAGCGCCATGCCGACCGATTTGAAGGCATGGCGCACACTGTCCTCGGCGCTTTCACCGCGCTTGCGTGCATTGGCGTATTTCAGCATGAAATGCACCGTGTCATCGACGACAATTCCAAGAGTCATCGCCACGACGATCGACACCGCCAGCGTCACATTGCCGACCAGATAGCCCCACAGGCCAAAGCCCATCAGTGCCGGAAGCAGGTTCGGCACCAGCGACACGATGCCAAGCTTCAGGTTGCGAAGCACAAGGAAGATGACAAAGGAGATGAAGACAAGCGCCAGCGTCGTGCCCTGCAGCATCGACGGCACGTCACGCGCCGAAATCATCGTATAGACATGTGTCTGGCCGGTGACCGGGGCTTTCAGTTCGGGTGCGTTTTCGTCGAACCAGTCCTGGATCTTGTGATCAAGCGCGATCAGCTGGCGCGTGGTCGCATAGCCGACAAAGGCCGAGACCCGGGTCGAGGAGCGGTCGACATTGATCTGGTCTGTCAGATCCATGCCATAACCAAGCGACAGTTCATACAGGAACAGAAACTGGGATGCTTCCTCATCCGTCTCCGGAATGCGGTAGAAGGCCGGGTCATCGCCATTCATGTTCATGTTCAGCCGCTTGATCGTGTCGCTGAGCGAGCGGATGTGGCTGACCTCGGGCTGCGCGCGCAGGAAGGCCGACAGATCTTCGAGCTTGGTCAGATAGGCGACCGAATTGATGCCGTTCTCCTCGCCGGTATCGACCGAATATTCGAGCACGTTCAACCCGCCAAGCTCGGTCTCGTAGAGATCGGTGGCCTGGCGTGTCTCGAAGCTCTCGTCGAAATAGCGCAGGAAATCATCTTCGAGCTTGATCTGCGAGATGCCGGCAGCAAAGCCGATGATGATCACCGGAATGCCAAGAAGCAGGCGCTTCTGGTGGCGGATCACGAATTCACCAAGTGCGACCATGAACCGGTCTACCGAGGCCGCGCCCTTGTTCTGCCGGATGGGCACCCAGCAGATCAGGCCGGGAAGAAGGAACATGGTGAAAATCCAGACGCCGATCATGCCGCCGGCAACCATGTTGCCAAGCTGGCGGAAGGGCGGCGAGATCGAGAAGTTCAGCGACAGGAACCCGATCGCCGTGGTGAAAACGGCAACCGTTATGCCAAGGCCGTGATCGCTCAGCGCGCGCCGCGCCCAGATGGTGCGGTCGGATGTTTCCTGCATCGTCTGACGGATCGACGACAGCACATGGACGCTGCTGGCCACCGCCAGTGTGATCACCATCAACGGGGCCACGGCTGTGGCCGAATTGATCGGAATGCGGGTCCAGCCCAGCGCGCCAAGCGACACCAGAGCGGACAGCGCCGCAAGGATCAGGATCAGCAAGGATCCCGTGGCCGAGCGAAGCAGCAGCCCGACAATGACAAGCATCGCCACCAGCATGGCCGGGGTCAGCGTCTCGCCATCTTTCTGGCTGGCAGTGGCGAAGGCCTGGCTCACCGCGACCGAGCCGCTTGCCTTGAATGTGATGTCCGGATATGCGGCGCGGTATTCTTCCAGCAATGGGGCAAACTCGGCATTGATGTTCGGAATTTCCGAGACGAGGTCGATGCCGGGGAGGCGGAAGATCACGGAAATCGCAGTTGCCGTGCCTTGCTCATTGATCAGGCTGTTGCGAATTTCGATGCGGTCGAGCGCGGCGGCCCTTGCCGCGGCAGCTTCCTCAACGGTTACCATCGACGGTTCCGGAACAAGGTCCTCGACCACCATCATGTCGCCATCGGCATAGGTGTTCTGAAATCTGGTGATCGAATTCACCAGCCGCACATAGGGAAGGTTCCAGAGATCCTCGGTCATCGCGCCAATCGCGCCAAGGGTGCGCGGCGTGAACACCTCGCCATCCTTGGGAACGATGATGATCGCCAGATTGTCGTCCTTGGCGAATTCCTGCTCGAAGTTGTCGAGGAGAATCTTGTCAGGGTTGTCTGACGCCATGAAAACCCGACCATCGGTATCAAGCTTCAGGTTGGGAATGCCAGCAAAGACAACAAAGGCCATCAGCAATGTGGCGAGCGCCATCTTGATCCTGTTGTTCACGACGAAATCGGCAAAACGTTCCATAAGTCCCTCTCCGGATAGGATGGCAGACGACCGGATAATCCGGCCGGAAATGATAGGCTTTGTTGGGGTGATACCAGCTGTTTGCGTCACTCTTGTAACAATTGTCCGAAATCGGACCACCATTCCAGCGGAAAATATACCGCGCGGTATTTATGTCAATGGTAAAATACCGATCGGTATTTATGCTTGGCATGTTCGGGAGAAGGGGCGATCCGGCCCCACCGCGCGATCAGCTGTTGCGGTCTGTTAATTCGGGCAAAAATGATGTGGCAAAAATGATGGGGGTGAATATTGACGTCAGGCGGCGATGCCGTCGATTGCCAGTGCCACCATGCGTTTCAGATTCTCTTTTGGTTCACCAATCAGCACCACATTCTTGGCGACGATGGTCTGGCCGGCAATCAGCCGCACCGCGGCATTGATGTCGATTCCGTCGCGAAGCTGGCCGGCCTCATGGGCGGCCCGAATTCGTGTTTCGAACATTTCCAGAATTTCATGGACGGCCTGGTGCACTGCTGCCGTGCTTTTTTCGCCAAGTGCCTTGCCAAGCTGAACGCACTCCATCAACAGGCATCCTGTCGGCATGGTCGCATCCTTATGGCGCTGGTAGAGATCGTCGATCTGCTTGTCGAACCATGCGTTGAGGTCGGTGCGAATATCGCCTGTCATCGACAGCAGTTCTGGATGAAGCGCGCGCTGGCTGACATAATTCTCGATCACCGCGCTGACCAGCCCGTCCTCATCGCCGAAATAGCGGTAAAGGGTCGGTTTCGAAACGCCAAGCGCACGCGATACCTCGTTGAATGACGTGGCCGCAACACCGGATTGCCAATAGAGATCTGTGGCAGCCTTGATGGCGCTGGTCCGGTCAAAGGACACCGGGCGTCCGATGGGTTTCGACGCTAGGTCGGTCATATGTCTGTTCCGGCATGCACGGCTGGAGGTCGGGCTGACATCGTCCCTAGATATAGGCGATGACCCTGTCCGCGTCCAATGGGTTCTTGTGCAGGCCGGTTTTGTTGCCACGTTGCGGTCGGCGCTGTCAGCCTGTAGCGTGAGGGGGCTGTTCAGGTTTTGTATGTCGATAGCCCGGCCGAAAGGATGTTTGCCATGCGTGACGCCGTAATTGTTTCCACCGCCCGCACTCCGATTGGCAAAGCCTACCGGGGGGCTTTCAACGACACCCAGGCGCAGGCTCTGGCAGGTCACGCCATCCATCATGCGGTATCGCGCGCCGGCCTGGAGGGCGCGCAGGTCGGTGATGTGGTGATGGGCGCGGCGCTGCAGCAGGGGTCGACCCATGTGAATGTGGCGCGCCAGGGGCTGATCCGGGCCGGTCTTCCGACATCCGTTCCCGGCATGACGGTGGACAGGCAATGCTCGTCCGGCCTGATGGCGCTGGCGATCATCAATGACCGGGTGCGCGGTGGCGAGATCGATGTCGGTGTTGGTGGCGGTGTTGAATCCATCTCGCTTGTACAGACCGAGAAGATGAACACGCACCGGTTTGTCGACCCGTGGATTCACGAACATCGTCCGGACGTCTATATGTCGATGCTGGAGACGGCGGAGATTGTCGCCGCCCGCTATGGCGTATCGCGTGAGGCGCAGGATGAATATGCGGCTGAATCGCACCGCCGCACACATCAGGCACAGCAGGATGGCCGCTTCGATGCCGAGATCGTGCCGCTGCCCTCGGTGATGAAGGTGAAGGACAAGGAAACAGGCGAGATCAGCGACCGTCCGGTGGAGCTGGCCGCCGATGAAGGGGTGCGGCCGCAAACGACGTTCGAAGGCCTTCAGGGTCTGCAGCCGGTTTTCCGCGATGGCCAACAGCTTGCCGAAGGGCTGTGCATCACTGCCGGCAACGCCTCGCAGCTGTCTGACGGAGCGTCGGCGCTGGTGGTCATGGAGGCTGGCGAGGCCTCACGACGCGGGCTGTCGCCTCTGGGCTGTCTTCGTGGGATTGCGGTTGCCGGGTGTGATCCGGACGAGATGGGGATCGGGCCTGTTTTCGCGGTGCCGAAACTTCTGGCCGCACATGGCTTGTCGGTTGGTGACATCGGCATCTGGGAACTGAATGAAGCCTTTGCCTCGCAGGTTCTCTATTGCCGTGACCGGCTTGGCATCGATCCCGACATATATAATGTCTCGGGCGGCTCGATCGCTGTCGGCCATCCCTATGGCATGACCGGCGCGCGCCTGTCCGGTCATCTTCTGGTTGAGGGGAAGCGTCGCGGGGCGAAGTTTGGCATCGTGTCGATGTGCATCGGGGGCGGCATGGGGGCGGCGGGCCTGTTTGAAATCTACTGACCGGCAAGGCCTGGCGAAGGCGGAAAGGGACAGTGAATGTACAAGAAGATTTTTTCCAACACCTTTGCCAGCCGCGAGGATTGCGAAATGTTCCTCATGGTGCTCAAGCAGCAATGGCCGCAGATCAAGGGCCAGCTTCCGGGGGCCCGCCTCGAGATCGTCCATGACCCCGAAACGCCCAATATGATGCAGGCCGTCTGGACGTTGCGGGATCGCGCGCAGGCCGATGAAATGACCAAACTGTCAAAGCAGGTGATCCTGCCCTATCGGCGGCAGCTGGCGCCAAAGTCGGTGACGCTGGAAGGCGAGATCGACTGGTCAATGGATTTCTGACGCCGGGCAGTCGCCAGCGTGGGGTAACAGGAGACGCATGACATGCCCCGCAATGTTGGTCTGGCCATTGGTGTGATTCTGTTTGGCATCCTTGCCTTCGACATGATGGGCATTCTGGTGCGCATTCTTGGCGACACCTATCCGATCCTCCAGATCTCGGCGCTTCGCAACCTGTTCGGAGTGCTGCCGGCGGCGCTGCTGTTGTGGCATGGCTCGCAGTTCGGCGAACTGCCGAAACTTCACCGGACGCGCTACTACCTGATCAATCTGGTGCGCGCCGGGTCCGTTGTCGTGGCGCAGGCCTGCTTCTACACGGCGTTGACGAAGATCGAGTTTGCCACCGCCGGGGCACTTGGCTTCAGTGGACCGATTTTCATTGCGGCGCTGTCGGTGCCGCTTCTCGGGCACCGTGTCGGCATCTGGCGATGGGGCGCGATCGGCATCGGTTTTGTCGGTGTGCTGACCATCATGAAACCGTTTACCGAAGGGTTCTCGCCCTACATGGCGCTGCCGGTCATCGCCGCCTTCTGCTATGGCCTGTCCAGCATCCTGGTGCGGTTCTATCCAGCCGATGTGCCTTCGGCGGCGATCCAGTTCGGACAACAGATCACAACCTGCATCCTTGCCACCATCATCATGCTGGCCTTTGCCGAGCCTGTGGCCATTGCCGGTGTCGGTGACGGGTTGCTGATTGTCATCCTTGGCGCGCTAGGCGGCATCGGCGTGCTCTGCCTCGCCATTTCCTACCGGCTTGCCGATCCCAGCACGATCTCGCCCTTTGAATATTTCGGCATTCCCATTTCATTTGCTCTTGGATGGGTGTTTTTTGCCGAGGCACCTTTCGAGGATCTGTTTCCCGGTATTCTGTTTATTGTCGGAGCTGGTATGATCATCATGGCGCGCGAGCGACGCCTGGCACGCCTTGGCGCAGCCGAGAAGGAGACAGCCGATGTTTGAATGCAAGCTTGCCGAGGACGGGCAACTTCTTGCCCTGACTGACGGCCGCAGCGCCGAAACAGCAAGGTTCCACGCAGTCTGGCTTCGCGACAACGCGATGGACGAGGCCACGCGCGCGCCGGGCAATGGCCAGAGGCTGATCACACTGGCGGATATTCCGGCTGACCTGCGGATGACAGGTGCGGCGTTGTCGGATGGCGTGCTCAACATCACCTTCTCTGGCGATGCTGGCACCATTGCCTTCGACCCGGGCTGGCTGATGGCGAACCGGTATGACCGGCAACAGGGCAGAGCTGTCCGTGGCTGGGTTGGGCCAGAGATCACATGCTGGGACCGCGGCCTGAATGCCAAGCTGCCGACAGCAAGCTTCGCCGCCCTCGAGTCCGGTGGTGCGCCGCTTCGCGACTGGCTTGGTGCGCTGGCGCGTTATGGGTTTGCACATATGTCGGACGGCCCGGTCGAGAATGGTGCGCTGATGAAGGTGGTCGATCTGTTCGGCTATGTACGAGAGACGAATTATGGCCGCCAGTTCGAGGTGCGGACCGAAATCAACCCGACAAATCTTGCCTATACCGGCCTTGGCCTTCAGGCGCATACCGACAACCCCTACCGCGATCCGGTGCCGACCATCCAGGTTCTCTACTGTCTTGAAAGTTCGGCCGCCGGTGGAGACAGCATGGTGGTGGACGGCTTTGCTGCTGCACGCCGCCTTCGCGAGGAGAATGAGGCATGGTTCGACCTTCTGGCGGATCATTGCGCCAGATTTGAATATGCCGGCAGTGACGACACGCATCTTGTCGCGCGGCGGCCGATGATCGAGCTGGCGCCGGATGGCGAGCTGACCAGCGTGCGGTTCAACAACCGGTCGGCGGCGCCGCTGACCGATGTGCCGTTCGAGAAGATGCCAGCCTATTACGATGCCTATCGCCGGTTTGGCGAGATCATCGATGACCCGGCAATGGAAGTCAGTTTCCGTCTGGAGCCGGGTGAATGTTTCGTCCTCGATAACACCCGCGTCCTTCATGCCCGCAAGGCCTATGGCGGCACGGGCCACCGCTGGCTGCAGGGATGCTATGCTGACCGCGATTCCCTGCTGTCGCGGCACCGGGTGCTGAGCCGCCAGCACACCGCTGCCTGACCATTGACTGACCCCTGCCTGCCCATTGCCTGCCCATTGACTGACCATTGACTGACCATTGACGAGGCCACCATGAAACATGAACAAGCCATCGCCGCCCTTCGCGAGCTTCTTGGTGACAGGCTGTCCACCGGCGACTCGGTGCGCACGCTTCATGCCAGTGACGAGGCCTATACCGCACCGGCGCTTCCCGATGCGGTGGCATTTCCGGACAGCACCGAGGACGTCGCCGGCATCGCCCGTATCTGTGCGGCGCATGACTGCCCGATCGTGCCTTATGGGATTGGCACCTCTCTCGAGGGGCATGTCGTGCCACTCAAGGGCGGGGTGACGGTTGACCTCAGCCACATGAACCGGGTTGTCGAGATAGATGACCGCAACCTGTGCGCCGTGGTCGAGCCCGGCGTGACCCGCAAACAGCTGAATGAAGAGCTTCGTGCCACCGGCCTGATGTTCACGGTTGATCCCGGCGCCAATGCCACCATCGGCGGCATGGCCTCGACCCGGGCATCGGGAACAAACGCGGTGCGTTATGGCACGATGCGCGAGAATGTGATGGCACTGGAAGTGGTGCTGGCTGATGGGCAGATCATCCAGACCGGCACCCGCGCCCGCAAATCATCCGCCGGATATGACCTGACGCATCTGTTTGTGGGGTCCGAAGGTACGCTGGGAATCATCACCCGCATCACCGTTCGCCTGTTTGGCCAGCCCGAGGCGATCATGGCCGCGACCTGTGCCTTTGAGACTGTCGATGGTGCGGTCGATTCCGTGATGGATGCGATGCAGCTTGGCCTGCCGATGGCGCGGATCGAGCTTCTCGACGATGTGCAGATGCGCGGCATGAACATCTACAACCCCGATATGAAGCTTCCCGAGACACCGCATCTGTTCCTGGAATTCCACGGCAGTGAAAGCGGCGTTGCCGAGCAGGTCGAGACCTTTACCGCCATCGCCGAGGAACATGGCGGTTCAGACCTGCAATGGGCCACCCGTACCGAGGACCGGACGCGGCTGTGGCAGGCCCGCCACGATGCCTATTACGCGGCCAAGGCGCTTGTTCCGGGGGCCGAGGGCTATGTCACCGACTGCTGTGTTCCGATCGACAAGCTGGCGGTGGCGATCCGCCGGGCGCAGGCCGCGATCGATGAGTCCGGTCTCGTCGCGCCAATCCTGGGACATGTCGGCGACGGCAATTTCCACCTTGTCATTCTGATCCGGCCTGATGACGAGGCCGAACTGAAAGCTGCCAATGATCTGGCCGGGATTCTGAACCTGATGTCGATCGAGCTTGGTGGAACGATGACCGGCGAACATGGTGTCGGCCTTGGCAAGAAGAAATACATGACAGCCGAGCATGGTGACTCCTACGCGCTGATGGGGGTGATCAAGAAGGCGATCGACCCGCAGAACATCATGAACCCGGGCAAGATGGTGAATGTGAATTGACCCTGACACGCTGTCATCCGGGGGTGTGAGATGCTGCGTCTGATCATTCTCGCGCTGATTGCCGTTGCCGTGGCGGCGCTGGTGCTGCGCCTGCTGCCGCGGCTCCGCACCCGTATTGCCGCGATCCTGCGCCATCCCTTCGTGCGGCAGGTGCTGTTCGGGCTGGTGTTCCGGCTCATCAGGCTTCTGATCTTCCGGCGGTGACGCTGCGGTGATGCGGATGCGGACAGCCCCCACCGCCGACGCATCCTCCGCAGCAACCGTCGCACCCTGACCAAAAGGCCGCTCTTTTCGGTCGCAAGCTTTTGCTAATAGGCGCGACAGTCGCCCGACGTCAGGGCTTGGGGGAAAGACAGGTTATGAAGACACATGCGCAGGCGGTGGTGATCGGCGGCGGGCTGGTTGGGTGCTCAATCCTCTATCATCTGGCGAAAATGGGATGGCGTGATGTCATGCTGCTGGAACGCGACGAGCTGACCAGCGGGTCAACATGGCATGCGGCCGCAAACATCCACGGGCTGCATGACAATAACAACATCACCCGCATCCAGCATTACACAATGAATCTCTACAAGGAGCTGGAGGCTGAAACAGGTCAGGGCTGCGGCGTGTTCCAGCCGGGGTCGCTCTATCTGGCACAGACCGAAGAACGCGAACACCAGCTTCGCCTTCAGGAAGCCAAAGCGAAATTCTATGGACTCGGCTTCTATGAAGTCAGCCGCGAAGAGGCAAAGGAGCTTCACCCGCTGGCGCAGTTCGATGATGTGCGCTGCATCATGTTCGAACCCGATGGTGGCAATGTTGACCCGTCAGGCGTAACCCATGCCTATGCCGCTGGGGCGCGTATGCTTGGTGCCGAGATTCACCGGTTCTGCCCGGTCACCGGCACCGAGGCACAGCCTGATGGCAGCTGGATCGTGCGCACCGAAAAGGGTGATATCCATACCGGCTGGGTGGTGAACGCGGCCGGGCTTTGGGGCCGCGAGGTGGCGGCGATGGCCGGACTCAAGCTGCCGCTGCAGCCGACTGAACACCAGTATTTCGTCACCGAGACCATCGACGAGGTGGCATCGCTCGGGCGCCGTCTTCCCTCGATCGCCGACCGTGACGGTGAGTATTACTTCCGGCAGGAAGGGAACGGGTTGCTGATCGGCGCCTATGAGGAAAAGATGAAATTCTGGGCCGAGGAGGGCACGCCGCTCGATTTTGGCCATGAGCTGTTCGATGATGATCTTGACCGGATCATGGAGAATGTCATGCGCGCCATCGACCGGGTGCCGGCAGCCGCCAGCGCCGGGGTGAAGCGTGTGATCAACGGCCCGATGATCTGGAGCCCGGATTCCAACGCGCTGTTCGGACCGGTGCCGGAGCTTCGCAACTATTTCTGCTGCAACGGCATCATTCCCGGCTTCAGCCAGTCCGGTGGTCTCGGGCTGCTGGCGGCGCAATGGATGATCGAGGGCGAGCCGGAATGGGACATGTTCGCCTGGGATCTGGCGCGGTTCGGTGACTGGGCCGACAAGGCCTTCACCAAGGCGCGGGTCCGCGACCAGTACATGCATCGCTTCAAGATCCATTTCCCGAACGAGGAGCGTGACGCCGGCCGTCCGGCAATGACACGCCCGGCCTATGAGCGCCAACGCGAGATGGGTGCGATCTTTGGACTGAACGCCGGGTGGGAACACCCGCTCTGGTTCGCCGATGAACCGGGAACCGAGGACACCAACGGCTTTGCCCGCCAGAACTGGTTCGAGCCGGTGGGCCGCGAGGCGATGATGCTGCGTGAACATGTCGGCGTGATCGACATCTCGAATTTCGGCAAATACGAGGTCGCCGGTCCCGGGGCACGCGACTGGCTGGACCGGCTTGTGGCCAATCATGTTCCGCGTGAGGTCGGGAAAAGCTGTCTGACCCCGCTGATCGGGATGCGCGGGGGCGTTGCCGGTGATTTCACCATCACCATGACCGGTGATGATCGTTACATGATGATCGGGTCGGGCATGGCGGAACGCTATCACCGCCGGTTCTTCGATATGGTGCCGATGCCGGATGCCACCTCGATCGAGGTGGCAACGCCGCGCATGGCCGGGTTCAATGTCGCCGGTCCGCGGTCGCGTGACATGCTGGCAAGCCTGACCGACGCCGATCTGTCGATGGAAGGCTGGCCCTTCATGCGCTCGCGCACGATTTCTGTCGGCGGGGTCGAATGCCTTGCCATCCGGGTGAGCTTCACCGGTGATCTGGGCTGGGAGCTCCATTGTGCCGAGACAGACCAGCTGGCGCTGTATGACGCGCTTCTCGAGGCAGCGGCGGCGCATGGCGGCGGGCCGGTTGGTGGCCGCGCGCTTGGTGCCTTGCGCATCGAAAAGGGCTACGGGTCATGGGGCCGCGAATATTCGCCTGAATACTGGCCGCAGGAGGCCGGCCTTCACCGGCTGATCAAGCTCGACAAGGAGTTTCTGAACAAGGACGCCTACCTGAAGATCAGCAATACGCCGCCACGCGAATCCCTGACCATGTTCGAGGTCGATGTCACCGATGATGCCGACGCCAATGGCGGTGAGCCGATTTTCCTCGCCGATGGCACGCCGGTCGGGCGGGTGACGTCGGGCGCTTTTGGTTACAGCGTCGGCAAATCGCTGGCCATCGGCTATGCCCGCGAGGGCACCGTGCGCGCGGGCGACAGGGTGGATATCTATATTCTTGGCAAGCCGCATGCGGCGACGGTCCTCGACAGCCCGCCCTTTGATGCGGCGGGGGCACGGCTGCGGGCCTAGGTGCCAAAAGACAGCCACCACAACACGGCCATAGGGCGGGAGGATGCGATGGAAGGTGCGATGAACAGGATGATGTCGGGGGTGGCTGAGTTCGTCTTCGGCCTGGCCCCGTCGGACATACCGTTCAAGGCGCGCCGTGATGCGGCGCTGATGTGTCTTGATACGCTTGGCGTCGCTGCCGCCGCCGCGCCGATGGAGGCCGGCAGGATCGCGCGCGCGACAACGCATCGGCTGCATGCCTCCGGTGACCCGGCCTTTACCGCCCGCATGATCTTTGATGGCCGGCCGGTCAGCCTTGCCGGCGCTGCTTATGCAGCGGCGACGCAGACGGACAATCTCGATGCGCATGACGGCTATAACCCGGTGAAGGGCCATATTGGCGTTGCCATCATTCCCGGGATGCTGGCACTTGCGGAACAGGCAGAAGAGATTGGCGGTGAGGACGCGCTGGCATTGATCACGCTGGGGTACGAGATTGCTGGCCGCGCCGGACTCGCGCTCCATGCCTCGGTGTCGGACTATCACACCTCGGGGGCGTGGAACGCGCTTGGCGTGGCCGCGGTGGCCGCGCGGATGCGGGGCCATACCCCGGACCAGCTTCGCCAGGCGCTGGGTATCGCCGAATATCATGGGCCGCGAAGCCAGATGATGCGCGAGATCGCCAACCCCAGCATGCTTCATGACGGATCAGGCTGGGGCGCGATGGTCGGCATTTCAGCCGCGATCCTTGCCGAGGATGGTTTTACCGGCGCACCAGCGATTACGGTAGAGGCTGAGGAGGTGGCGCCGATCTGGGCTGATCTGGGGCAGCGCTGGGTGATGGAATCGCAATATGTGAAGCCCTATCCGATCTGCCGCTGGGCGCATGCGCCGATCGATGGCGTCCGTGACCTGATGATCGAACACGGCTTTGTCCATAGCGACATCGACACCATCCGGATCAACACTTTCCACGAGAGCGCCTGCCTGTTCCAGGGCGTGCCTGACAGCACCTCGGCGGCGCAATATTCGCTGTCTTTCGCAGTGGCGGCGCAGGCTGTCCATGGGAAGATCGGCCTCGATCAGGTGGCTGGCGAGGGGCTTGGCGACCCGGCGGTGGTGGCGATGATCGACCGGATCACGGTGGTGGAGAGCGATGCGCATAACGCCACTTTCCCGCACACCCGCGACGCCGATGTGCAGGTCACCCTGACCGACGGGCGCTCCTTTGATTCGGGTCTTGTTCATGCCCGTGGCGGCTCTGAACGACCCATGGACGAGGCCGAGATCATCGCCAAGTTCCATGAATTTGCGGTGCCGGCGCTGGGCGGTGCACGAGCGAAGGCGATCGAGGATGCGGTCATGGGGCTGTGTGATGGCGGGTCGCTCGCGGCGCTCCGTGACCAGCTTTACGCCCCGCTTGACTAGGGTCCTGTCGGACTGTCCGGAGCCGGGGCGAGCGGAGTTGCGGTTTTGCGCGGGGTGACCAGCGCCAGACCGATAATCATCGTTGCCACCGAGGCCCATACCCAGGGGGAATGCGTCTCGCCGAACAGCACCATCCCCCAGACCACGCCGCCAAGCGTGACGAGATAGCCTGTCTGGCTGGCAAAGACCGGTCCGGCAACATTGATCACCAGGATGAACATCGTGTAGGCGACGGCAGTGATCACGCCAAGCGCCACAATCGTCCATTCCAATGTGCCAAAGGGAAAGGCCGGGACAAACATCTGGTCATTGGCGAGCGCCACCGGCAGCATGATCACCGCAGCCAGAATGTTCATGCCCGCGGCGGTGCGCACCGGCCCGATATCGGCCAGCGCAGGACGCGACAGATAGATATTCTCCGCCGCGTAGCACACGGCACTGCCACAGGCCAGCAGCACCCAGGGGATGGCGGTGCGGCTTGGCAGGCTGCTGTCCGGCAGAACCAGCAATGCGATCGCCACCCCGCCAAGAACCACCCCGCTGACCCGCAGCGCCGACAGCCGTTCCATGCCAAGCATCATCGAGATGCCATAGGTGATGATCGGGATCAGCGCGACAGTGATCGACAGCACGCCAGCCTGGACATGCGGCGCCGCGAAATAGAACAGGCTGTTCGGAAGCGAGGCGCCAAGCAGGGCGACAATGAGATAGACCCCAAGGTGCCGGCGCGACAGCGGCAGCGGACGGCCACGCGCCTGGGTATAGGCCAGCAGGATGATGCCGCCGACAATGCTCTGCCAGAAGGTGATGCCAAACGGCGTGCCGCCGGCAAGCGTGGAAATCCGCGCCAGCGAAAAGGACAGCCCCCAGACGGTGCCGAGAAACAGCAGCACGATCCAGGGAAGATAGCGTTTCAGCGGGGCGGGTGAGGAAAGCGCCATGGGATCACCGATGTCCTGAGGCGGAGCCACAATCAGGGCCAACGCCACAAAAGTTGAAAAGAACCGGCTGGCACTTGCCGTCAGCCGCTGACACTGCGCCCGAAATCCGGCCGCCGTCAAGCCGGGCGATGACCGCTGGAACCGCACGACCGGCGGGATGGGCCAAATTGACCTCTAGGCCAAGGCTGGCCGGACCGCTATATGGAGGTGGTGACGTCACGAAAGGACCTGCCACCATGCCGGTTACCCCCGCCAGATCTGTCGAGAGCGCCGCCGCTGTGCCGCAGGCGTCGATCCCGGTGATGACAGTGATCCGTCGCGGCTTGTCACGGCGGTGCCCGCGTTGCGGTGACGGGGCGGTGCTGAAAGGCTATCTGACGCGCCTGCCGTCCTGCGATGCCTGCGGTGAGGATCTGTCACACATCAGCGCCGATGACGGGCCCGCCTGGGCGACGCTGATGGTCGTCGGGCATGTGCTGGCGCCGTTCCTGATCATCCTTGGCCGCGATGAGCGCATTCCGGTCTGGATGGCCATCGCCGTCCTGGCCGCGATGATGCTGGCCGGCGTCTGGTGGTGTCTGCCACGCTTCAAGGGGCTGTTTATCGCTCTGATCTGGCGGACCGGGGCCACCGGCAAGGACCCGTTCACACACCCCGCACATCAGGATGCCGAGAGCCACAATCGTGGTGATGGCTGACCCATTCCTGCCACTGTAAAAAGATTTCATGTAAGAGATCTCAGGTGAAAAATCTCATGTGAGGGGCTTCATGCGCAAAATCTAATGTGAAAAATTGCGGTTTTTTTCACCCCAGAATGAAAATCTGTTTGATTTTTTCATCTCGGTCGCGCAACGATTTGGCATGGGATGTCGCATTGTGCCGTGGGGACCGCATTTTGCTGATGAAGATCGAGAAAAAGCCGGCTGCCGATGCGCCGATCCGTTCATCCGGATCGATTGGTGCGGATATCCGCGCGCTGCGCCGGTCACGCGGCTGGACGCTCAGCGATCTGGCTGAACGGCTTGACCGTTCGGTTGGCTGGCTGTCGCAGGTCGAGCGTGGCCAGTCGGAACCTGCGCTTGCCGATATTCGCGGCGTGGCCGCCCTGTTCGATCTTCCTGTCAGTTTCTTTTTCAGCCAGAGCCCGGATACCGCAGAGGCGGCCTATGTCGTTCGTGGTGACAGCCGCCGGACAATGACCGATGAGGGCAAGGGGCTCGTCGAGAGCCTGCTGTCCCCCGACCTTGGCGGTGCCTTTGAAATCGTGCATTCGGTGTTCGCGGCGGGGGCACGCTGCCCCGAGCCGTTCGTGCGGCCGACCGAAGAGGCAGGTTATGTCATTGAGGGGTCGCTGACGCTGATCATCGATGGCGATAGATTTGAATTGCACCAGGGAGACAGCTTCCGCTTTGCCGGCGAAACCGTTTCCTGGGTGAATGAAGGCGAGGTGCCGGCGGTGCTGATCTGGGTGATCGCGCCGCCAGTTTACTGATCAGTCTGTCTACGGATCAGACCAGACAGAAAGCAAGGGCGGCCAGCGGTGCCGCCGCAAAGACGAAAGAGAGACCGGACATGGATGACGTATCTGTAAACAGCGACCTGAACAAGGCCACCGGCAAGCTGCCAAGCACGGCCCGCGTTGTGGTAATCGGCGGCGGTTCGGTCGGGACCTCGGTTCTGTATCACCTTGCCGAGAAGGGCTGGACCGATGTCGTGCTTCTGGAAAAGAACGAGCTGACTTCGGGGTCGACCTGGCATGCTGCCGGCAACTGCCCGAACTTCGTCGGCTCCTGGACGATGATGAAGATCCAGTCCTATTCCACCAACCTCTATCGCGAGCTTGGGGAAAAGGTCGATTATCCGATGAACTACCATGTCACCGGGGCGATCCGTCTGGCGCATTCGCGCCAGCGTATGGAGGAGTTCCGCCATGTCGAGCGTATGGGCCGGCAGATGGGCGTCGAATTCCAGGAAATGTCGCCTTCCGAGATGCAGGAGGTCTATCCCTTCCTTGAGACGCATGATCTCCATGGCGGCCAGTGGGACCCGCTTGACGGCGATATCGACCCGGCGCAACTGACGCAGGCGCTGGCGAAGGGGGCCCGCGACATGGGCGCGAAGATCATCCGCTTCTGTCCGGTCACCGGCGTTCGCCGCGAGAAGGACGAGTGGGTGCTGGCTACCCCGCAGGGCGAAATCCGCTGCGAATATGTGGTGAACGCCGCCGGCTATCGGGCGAACGAGGTTGGCGCGATGTTCGGGCGCAATGTCCCCTGTGTGTCACTGGCGCACCAGTATCTGATCACCGAGGCGATTCCCGAGCTGACGGCCCGCGACAAGAAGCTGCCGCTTCTTCGTGATCCGGACAGCTCCTACTATCTGCGTCAGGAAAAGGACGGGCTTCTTCTCGGGCCTTACGAGAAGAACTGCCGCGCGCACTGGACCACGGATGACGACCCGATGCCCGAAGATTTCTCCTTCCAGCTCTATTCGGACGATCTGGAACGGCTGGAATGGTATATCGAGGATGCCTGCGCAAGGGTGCCGATCCTCGGCACCGGCGGCATCACCCGGGTGGTGAATGGACCGATCCCCTATGCCCCTGACGGCCTGCCGCTGATCGGGCAGATGCCCGGTGTGCCGAACGCCTTTGAGGCCTGCGTCTTCACCTTCGGTATCGTCCAGGGAGGCGGTGCCGGCAAGCTGTTGTCCGACATCATTGTCGAGGGCGAGTCCGAGACCGACAGCTGGGCCGTCGATCCGCGCCGCTTCACCGACCATGTTGATCTTGCCTATACCAAGGCCAAGGCCATCGAGACCTACAGCCACGAATATGCGATGCATTTTCCGCAGATCCAGTGGCCGGCCGGGCGCCGGGCGAAGACCTCGCCGCTCTATGACACGCTGGCGTCGGCTGGCGCGGCCTTCGGGTCCTATGGTGGATGGGAACGCGCCGACTGGTTCCCGCGCGATGGCGAGAGCGAGCATGCTGCCGACAGCTATGACCGTCAGCCCTGGTTCGACGCGGTTGGTGCGGAATGTCGCCATGTGTCCGAGCATGTCGGTGTGCTGGAGCTGACAGGCTTTTCGCGCTTTGTCGTCAAGGGTCCCGGCGCAGCGGACTGGCTTCGCGGCATGGTCACCGGTGGCCTGCCAAAGGTCGGCCGCATCGGACTTGTCTATTTCGCTTCGGAAAAGGGCAAGATCCTGACCGAAATGACCGCCACCCGGCTTGGTGAGGATGAATTCCTGATGATGACCGGGGCCGGTGCCTACTGGCATGACCGAGACCTTCTGAACTTCAACCTGCCGGGTGACAGTTCGATCAGCATCAGTGATGTCACTTCCGAGATGGCAACGCTTCTGGTGACCGGACCGAATGCACCTGCGGTGATGACCGACCTCAGCGGCGAGGGCATGGGCCATGATGAATTCCCATGGCTTACCTATCGCCAGATGGAGATCGCCGGGGTCAGGGTAACCGCCATCCGCGTGTCCTTTGCAGGTGAGGCGGGATGGGAGCTTCATTGCGCCATGAATGATGTGAAGCCGCTCTATGATGCTGTCTGGGCCGCCGGCGAGGCACACCAGATCGGCAATTTTGGAATGCTGGCACTGGATTCGATGCGGCTGGAAAAGGGCTACCGGTCGTGGAAGGCCGACCTGACATCCGACTACACGATGTTCCAGAGCGGCCTGTCCCGCTGGGTCAATCTCAACAAGGACAGCTTCACCGGCAAGGCGGCGCTTCAGGCCGAACATCAGGCAGGGGTGACACAGACCTTTGTCACCCTGACACTCGATGACCCGACCGATGGCGAACCGTTTGGCGAGGCTGTCTATCTCAGCACTGTGCGGATCAATGGCAATGATGCCGGGCTTGTTGTTTCGGCTGGCTATGGCCACCGCGTCGGCAAGTCGATTGCCATGGCGGTCGTTGATGCAAAGATGCTTGCGGCCGGTGGCGCGGTCAGCGTCGATGTCCTCGGGCGCGAACGTGCGGCACAGCGTGTCGAGGGCGATGTCCTCTATGATCCCGATAACGCAAAGATGAAGGTGTGATGTGATGGATATCCCGGCAAAGGCACGGGCGGTCATTATCGGTGGCGGGGTCGTCGGTTGTTCGATTGCCTATCATCTTGGCAAGCTTGGCTGGAAGGATGTCGTTCTTCTCGAACGCAAGCAGCTTACCTGCGGGACCACCTGGCACGCTGCCGGGTTGATTGCCCAGCTTCGCGCCACGCAGAATATGACGCGGCTGGCGAAATACTCGCAGGAGCTGTATTTCGGCCTCGAGGAGGAAACCGGTGTCGCCACCGGGTTCAAGCGCAACGGGTCGGTGACGGTGGCGCTGACCGAGGAGCGCATGGAAGAGCTGCGCCGCTCGGCGGCCATGGCGCGGGCCTTCGGTGTCGAGATTGACGAGATCGGGCCGTCCGATATCCAGTCGCGCTATCCGGGGCTGAAGGTCGATGATGCCGTTGGTGGTGTCTGGTTGCCGAAGGACGGGCAGGCGGATCCGGTCAACATCACCCAGGCGCTTGCCAAGGGCGCGCGCAATCTAGGGGTGAAGATCATCCAGGGTGTGAAAGTCACCGATATCCATCAGGCAGACGGCCGCGCCACCGGTGTGATGACCGATCAGGGTCCGATCGAGGCCGATTATGTTGTCAATGCCGGCGGCATGTGGGCGCGCGAGATCGGGGCCAAGGCCGGCGTCGCCGTGCCGCTTCATGCCTGTGAGCATTTCTATATTGTCACCGAGGGGATCGACGGGTTGACCCCGAACCTGCCGGTGCTGCGGGTGCCAGATGAATGTGCCTATTACAAGGAAGATGCTGGCAAGATTCTTCTTGG
>NTKV01000003.1 GCA_002457745.1 SAR116 cluster bacterium MED-G06
AGCTCGGCATAGGTGATGTGCCGCGAATCCGCGGGGTCGTCACCTTCCCAGATGATGGCTGTCTGGTTGCCGCGCGTCGCCAGATGCCGGTCAAGGCAGTTGGCGGCGGCGTTCAATGTGCCATCGGCATACCAGCTGATGTGAAGATCACTGGCGTCATAGGAGACATCACTGATCTGGCTGTAGGGGGTCATCCAGTCGATACGCTTGCCATGCTCGGCCCAGAAGGCATCGGGATCGGCGATTGACGCTTCATACATCGCCTCATAGCCGGCCTTGTCGATCAGTGCGGCAGCGACGGTGCTGTCGCTTGGGGCAAACAGTCTGTCCTGGGTCATAAAATTCCTCCCACCCGGAACGCCGCTCTACCGCACCTGCGATCGGCGCTGGCAGCGGCGGTTGAAAACCGTCGGCAGTCTAGAACGATCCAAGGGCGCATCGCAAGATGATCACCCGGAGATCACTGCATTTCGTCACGCAGGGATTCGGCCAGCGCGTCGGCGGCGTTCGCATTCTCACACCCCATCACCTGGCGCGCGATATCGAAGGAGAACCCGGCTCTTGCCAATGACGCCAGATGGCGCTGGTGCGTGCTGTCATCTGGCTTTACCCGCGCATAGGGACCGATGCGCCGTCGCGCCGCGTGGCGAAGCGCGGCTGCCAGCTCGCCATCGGCAAGGGTCTCGTCGGCGGCGACAAGCGCGGCATCGACCAGCGTGTCATCAATCTGGTGTTCGGCCAGGCTGCGCCTGATCGCCAGCGCCGAGCGCCCGCCACGTCTTTTGGATCGCGCGCGGGTCATGGCAAAGGCGGCATCATCGACATAGCCAAGGCGCACGCAGTCGGCGATCACGGCATCAATCGCGCGGCTGATCTCGGCTGGCTCGAAATGCTCAAGCTTGCGGCGTGCGAAACGCTGAAGCACCTCGCGAAGGCGCTGCCGTGAAGAGGTATAGCGGCCAAGATAGTGAACGGCCTTGTTCATCAGCCGCTGTTCGGCGCGCGGCCTGTCGGCGGCAATGTCGCCAGCTTTGCTGTCGGTGATCTGGTCTGTGGTCATGCCCCTGCGATAATGCCCCTGTAATGACGCTCCTGTAATGACGCCCCTGTAATAATGCCCTTCTCCATGCACCAACCATAGCAGTCGTTCACGATGCTCACCACCGGGACTCCCTATGGCCTGCTGGCAGGTTGTTATTTGCCAGCGTGAGGCATATGTTCAGCGGCATGAACGATCAGATGTCCTCCCGAATTCCGTCTTCCGACGCAGCAGATCACGACGCCCCGAAGGACCGCATGGCCGCCGCCACCAGCGGTCTGGTTCGTCCGGTCCAGATCGGCCCGATCAACTGGATTGGCCTGTGGACGCTGTATCTGCGCGAGGTGCAACGCTTTGCCAAGGTCGGGATGCAGACAGTGATCGCGCCGGTGATCACCTCGATGCTGTTCCTGATGGTCTTCGCTGTTGCCGTTGGTGACCGCGCGCAACTGGCTGGCGATGTCAGTTTCATCGCCTTTCTGGTGCCCGGGCTGGCAATGATGACGGTGTTGCAGAACGCCTTTGCGAACAGCTCCTCCTCGCTGGTGGTTGCCAAGGTGCAGGGCAATATCGTCGATCTTCTGATGCCGCCGATCGGTCCCGGCGAATTGCTGTTCGGACTTGCCGCCGGCGGGATGACCCGCGGCATCGCGGTCGGGGTTATCGCCGCGCTGGTGCTCGGGATATTTGGCGGGTTGCCGCTGCCTGCGGCGCCCTTGACGGCACTGGCCTTTCTGGTCCTCGGGTCACTGGCGATGGCGTTTGCCGGGGTGCTGGCCGGAGTCTGGTCCAACAAGTTTGACGAGGTGGCGGCCATCACCAACTTCATCATCCAGCCGCTCGCCTTCCTGTCCGGAACCTTCTATTCGGTCGAAAGGCTGCCGGCCCCCTTCGACAGCATCGCCACGATGAACCCGTTCTTCTATGCCATTGACGGCTTCCGCTACGGGCTTATCGGGATGGCCGACCGCCCGATCGCAACCGGCCTGATCGGACTGTCTGTGATGAATGTTGTTCTTTGTTGGCTGTGCTACCGTGTGCTCAAATCGGGCTGGCGCTTGAAGAGCTGAGGGACGGACGATGACAGCGGCTAACGGGGCAATGCAGAATGCCCGGATGATGAACGGGATTCTGCCGGTACAGGACATCCGCCGGATGATTGCGGATGGTGAGATTGCCGCAGCCACCGACATGACGACGGCTCAGATGCAGCCTGCCAGCATCGATCTGCGACTTGGAAGGCGCGCCTGGCGGGTGCAGTCCTCATTTCTTCCCGGGTCCGGCACCCGCGTCGAGGACAAGCTTGACAGGCTGGCCATGCACCAGCTTGACCTTGACGGTGGCGCGGTGCTGGAACGCGGATGCGTCTATATTGTCGAGCTTCAGGAGTCTCTGTGCCTTCCTGGCGATGTGTCGGCGATGGCAAACCCGAAAAGCTCCACCGGCAGGCTGGATATCTTCACCCGCCTGATCACGGACGAGGCCCTGGAATTCGAGGCGGTGGCCGCTGGCTATGAAGGCCCCCTGTTTGCCGAGATCTCGCCGCGCACCTTTTCGGTGCTGGTACGGCCGGGATCCTGTCTGTCACAGCTGCGCTTGCGGCGCGGCCCGGCGGTGATGTCGGATGACGCGATGATCCGGCTGCAGCGCGATGTCGGGCTTGTTCGCGGCGCCAGCGATGTCGACATTCGTGACGGTGTGGCACTCAGCGTCAATCTGACCCCGTCCGGCCCGGATGACATCATCGGCTGGCGGGCGCGCAAACATGCCGGGCTGGTCGATATCGACGCGCCGGCAAGCTGTCAGGTGAGCGATTTCTGGGAACGGCTGACGACATCGGATCTGGTTGCTGGCGGGCTGGTGCTGCACCCCGATGAATTCTACATTCTTGCCAGCCGTGAATTCGTGACGGTGCCGCGCGACCACGCCGCTGAAATGCGGGCCTATGACACTCGGGTTGGCGAATTTCGCGCGCATTACGCCGGGTTTTTCGATCCCGGATTCGGCATGGCAGAGCTTGGTGCCAGCACCACCCGCGCGGTGCTTGAGGTGCGCTCGCATGATGTTCCCTTCCTGATCGAGGAAGGTCAGACCGTCTGCCGGCTTGTCTATGAACCAATGGCCGCTGTGCCCGAATCGCTGTATGGCGCAACCGGGTCGAGCTCGAACTACCAGTCGCAGGGGCTTCGTCTGGCGAAGCATTTCATTCAGGACTGAGACTGGCACTGGCCCGGACGGCATCCTGACGCGCCTGCTGCTGCTGACATCTCAGGTTGACAAGACCTGTGAAAATGCCGAATTTGGCGGTCTTCCGATGCTGTTAGCAAAACCACCGGCACCGCTGTCGACGGGCTGGTGGTTTGATGTTTTCGGCACTGGAAACCGAAACCACAACCGACCGGACCAAGACCGAGAGATGAGCGCCTCAAACCCGACAGATTCCCTGAAGGACGCGTCCCCGTCGCCGACCGCGGCGAGCGCGGTGATGAAAACCTATGGCCGCGCCGACCTTGCCTTTGTCGAGGGCGAGGGAAGCTGGCTGATCACCGAGGATGGCGAGCGCTATCTTGACTGTGCCAGCGGCATTGCCGTGAACACGCTTGGCCATTCGCACCCGGCGCTGGTGGCCGCGCTGCGGGATCAGGCCGGCAAGCTGTGGCACACATCGAATCTGTATCGCATTCCCGGGCAGGAAACTGTTGCCGGCAAGCTGGCCGGGCTGACCGGCCTTGATCAGGTCTATTTCTGCAATTCAGGTGCCGAGGCGAATGAATCCGCGGTGAAGATCGCGCGGCGCGCGGCGCATGAACGTGGCGAGACCGACCGCATGACCATCCTGTGCGCCACCGGGTCTTTCCATGGTCGTACACTTGGCATGCTGGCGGCTACCGACAAGCCTGCCAACCGCACCGGCTTCGGCCCGATGCCTGATGGCTTCGAACATGTGCCCTTTGGCAACCTGAACGCGCTTCGCGACAGGCTTGGACCGCATGTGGCGGCGATCATGATCGAGCCTGTTCAGGGTGAGGGCGGCGCGCGAGATGCGCAGGACGAATATCTGCGCGGTGTGCGCGCGGCAGCTGACGAATTCGGCGCTCTGGTGATTGCTGACGAGGTGCAGTCCGGCATTGGCCGTACCGGCACGCTGTTCGCCTATCAGACAGCCGGCATCCGGCCCGACATCATCGCTGTTGCCAAGGGACTTGGCGGCGGATTTCCCGTTGGCGCGGTGATTGCCAGTGCCGAGGTTGGCAATGCGATGACGCCGGGAACGCATGGCTCGACATTCGCCGGCAACCCGTTGGCGATGGCAGTGGCCGAGGTGGTTCTGGACGAGCTTGCCGCGCCGGGGTTCCTTGCTGATGTGCGCCGCCGCGCCGATATCATGGTGGCAGCCCTTCGCAAGGTCGCGTCCCGCCACGCCGGCAAGGTCGTCGAGGTGCGGGGCCGCGGGTTCCTGTGCGGTGTCAGGCTTGCCGACGACGTGGCAGCCGGCGATGTCGTGGCGGCGCTTCGTGAGGTGAAGGTGCTGACAGCGCCCGCCGCCGAAAATACGGTGCGGTTTCTGCCGCCGCTGACCATCAGCGAAGAGGAAATCGGGCTTGCCGTATCGCGGTTTGACGATGTTCTCGCCAGATTCGGCGAAGCGGGAGATGACAGCTGATGAGACATTTCCTCGATCTGCGGGATTTTGACAGCGGCACGCTGCAGGCAATCCTTGACCATGCCGCCAGCATGAAAGCAGCGCTGAAAGCGGGTGCAGCCGGTGAACGCCCTCTTGAAGGCAAGTCGGTGGCGATGATTTTCGAGAAGCCCTCGACCCGCACCCGTGTGTCCTTTGAAGTCGGAATCACCCAGCTTGGCGGCAAACCGCTGATGCTCTCGGCGCAGGATCTGCAGATCGGGCGCGGCGAAAGCATCGAAGATACGGCGCGGGTGCTGTCACGCTATGTCGATGCCATCACCATCCGCTGTTTTGCGCATGACACGCTGCTGACGCTTGCCGAGCACGCCACTGTGCCGGTTGTGAACGCGCTGACGGCACGCTCGCACCCCTGCCAGATCATGGCTGATCTGCAAACCATGATCGAGCGCCATGGCGCTCTTGATGGCCAGATCGTCACCTGGATTGGCGATGGCAACAATGTCGCCGCAAGCTGGATCGAGGCGGCGGCCCGTTTCAACTTCCAGCTTCGCCTGGCCTGTCCCGAGGGCTATGCCCCGCCGGCCGAGCTCATGGCCTGGGCGCGGGCCGAGGGCGCCGACCTGGTGCTGTATGATTCTGCGCTTGAAGCTGCCAGAGGGAGCCAGACCCTGGTCACCGATGTCTGGATCTCGATGGGCGACGAGGAAGGCACGCGGCGTGAGGATTTCAAGCCGTTCCAGGTGAATGAGGAACTTCTTGCCGCCGCTGCCGGCGATGCTGTGGTGATGCATTGTCTTCCGGCCTGGCGCGGGATGGAGATCACCGAAGCGGTGATAGACGGACCGCAATCCGCGGTATTTGACGAGGCCGAGAACAGGCTGCATGCGCAAAAGGCCGTGCTGGCCTGGTGCGTCAGCGGCAATTAGGGCGCCAGACGCCAGACAGATGAACCCCCCAAATGCCTGTTGCGGAGTGTGATGTGGCCGTGATTGATCCTGCCAAGGCTGGTGCCCAGATCCTGCCTTTCTATCTTGCTGGCGACGCTGGCGACAGCGCGGTGATTCGTGGCCGCTTTGCGTCGGTTGGTGGCCCGGTGACCAGCATTCTGGAGCGCCATGGGTATCCCGATCAGGTGGCGGCCCTTCAGGCCGAGGCGCTTGCCATAGCCGCCTGCCTGTCGACATTCATGAAGTTTGACGGGGTCTTCACGCTTCAGGCGAAGGGCAACGGCTATGTGAAAACGCTTCTTGCCGACATGACCTCGGACGGGGCGCTTCGTGGGTATGCCGCCTTTGACGATGAAAGCGAACCGCAGCTTGGTGCCGACATGGTCGCCGGCATGTCGGCCAGTGTGCCGGCCCTGCTTGGCAGCGGCTATGTTGCCTTCACCGTTGATCAGGGCGGCGAGAACGGCCGCTATCAGGGCATCGTCGAACTCAGCGGCGAGACGCTTGGCGATGCGGCGATGGCCTGGTTTGCCAATTCCGAGCAGGTGGACAGCCATATTGTTGCCGCGGCCCGCAAGGGCGAGAGCGGCTGGACAGCCAGTGCGCTGATGGTGCAGCGGGTGGCCGCCGATGGTGGCAGTGCCCCTGCCGGCGACAAGGCGGCGCAGGATGATGCGTGGAACACCGCGGAAATGCTGCTTCGCTCGGTGACCCGCGAGGAGCTTGTCGACCCGGCGCTTGCCGCCGAGGACCTGGTGTTCCGCCTGTTCAACGCATTGCGCCCGCATGTGGCACCGGCACAGGCGGTGATGGATCAATGCAGGTGCAGCCCGGAAAAGGTCGATGCCGTCCTTGAACGCATGGCACCCGACGAGCTTGCCGGGCTTGTTGCTGATTCGGGCATGATCGAAGTCACCTGCGAGTTCTGCAAGACCATGCGCGCCATTGATCCCGGCCTCTCCCGGCACTGATTCCGAAGCTGTGGTCTCCGGCGGCGTGCCGGCCGACCGCTGCCATATTGATGCCGCCTTCTGACAGTATGTGTGACCGGACAGATCTGGGGAGTTTCCGATGCGCAAGACAGCCTTTCCGCTTCTTTTTCTGGCAGTGCTGGCAAGTGCCTGCACCGGCACCACGACGGCGCCGCCGCAGGTGACCGTGACCGAGGCCGATTTCCAGTCTCTGCCGCTGAATGCACGCCGCCTCGAGATCATCGAGAACTGGCAGATGCCGATCAAAGCACCCTATATCGGCCATCTGCAGCAACCCTATCCGACCAATGTGATTTCAACCTGGGCCTCGCGCGTGTTGACCCCGGCGGGTGGCAGCGGCGAGCTCATCCTCGACATTTCGCGGGCAGCCGTGACCAAGGAGAAGCTGCCGCAGGAGGTCGGGATCACCAATGCGCTGACCGACCAGCAGGACAGCCGCATCAGGGTGGAGTTCGAGGCGCAGCTGATGTGGCTTCAGCCTGTTGGCGGTGCGCAGGCCATGGTCAGGCTGTCATCCTCGCATTCGGTGACAATTCCGGAATCCTCAAGCGCGAATGACGTGCAGCGGGCGGTGAATGACAGTCTGAAGATCGCGCTTGCCGGCCTTGACCGGCAGGCGCGTGCCGAGTTGGCCAAGCTGGACGGAATCATTCTTCCCTAGGCAGATAACGGGCTGACGACTCCCGGTCTATCGCCGCCAGAACCCCGGGTTCAGCATCACCAGCACGGTGAACAGCTCGAGCCTGCCAAGAAGCATGCCAAAGGCCATGATCCATTTGGCAAGATCGGGGATGGTGGCGAAATTACCCTCGGCGCCAATCATGTTGCCAAGACCCGGGCCGACATTGCTGATCGAGGTGGCGGCCCCTGAAAGCGCGGTGATGAAATCCAGCCCCAGCGCGCCAAGTGCGATCGCCAGCATCACAAAGCAGATGATGTAGAGATAGAAGAACCCCATCACCGAATCCATCACCTCGTTCGATACCGGCCGGCGATTGTAATAGGCAAGGATCACCGCATGCGGGCTCAGCAGGCGCCCGATCTGCACCCGCGCCGTGGTCGCCAGCACCTGAAGCCGGAACATCTTGATGCCGCAGGTTGTCGACCCGCTGCACCCGCCCACAAACATCGCGATCAGAAGCAGTGTCGAAGCAAAACCGCCCCAGGCTGAAAAATTGGCGCTGCCATATCCGGTGCCGGTCATGATCGACACGGCGTTGAAGCTGGCCTCGCGGATTGCCCCCGTCACCGGCATGCCGTTGCTGCTGAGGTGCCAGATCAGGATCAGCACGACTGTGGACAGCAGCACAAGGAACCAGCGCACCTGCGGGTCCTTCAGCAACGGCCGCCAGCCGCCGCGGACCATCGCCAGATAATGCGCGAAGGGAAGACTGCCGACGATCATGCCGCAAATCACAATCCACTCGATGGCCACCGAATCAAAGGCCGCGATCGAGGCGGTGCGCGTGGAATAGCCGCCTGTGGCAATGGTTGTCATGGCGTGGGCGATGGCGTCGAAATTGCTCATCCCCGCCACCGACAGCATGATTGCCCAGATGGCTGTGAGGCTGGCATAGACAATGCCGATCCCGCCGGCGAGCTGCGCCGCCCGCGGCACCACCTTGTCGGCGCTGTCGTAGGATTCGGTGCGGAAAAGCTGCATACCGCCAACCGACAGCATCGGCAGAACCGCCATCGCCATCACGATGATGCCGACGCCGCCAAGCCATTGCAGCAGGGCCCGCCAGATCAGGATTCCGGGAGAGGCCATCTCGATCTGTTCCAGCACCGTCGATCCGGTGGTGGTGATCCCCGACACCGATTCGAAGATGGCGTCGGTAAAGCTCAGCTGCAGTTCGCTGAACATGAAGGGAAGCGAGCCGAACAGCCCGATCAACATCCATGACCCGTTGGTCAGAAGGAAGGCTTGGCGAAGACCGAGATCAAACCCCTCGCGCTGCGATGTGGCAAGCCATACCGACACCCCGACAAAGGCTGTCAGGAGGGATGACAGGGCAAAGACCTGCCAATCCGGTGAGCCGAAATACAGATCGAAGCACATCGGGATCAGCATTGCCGCGGCAAGGATGGTTGTCAGCAGACCGAGGATGTTCAGGACCGGTGAGAGGGTCATGACTCGGGCACCCATTCTGGCAAGTTTCTTCAGGCTGGCTGTCGCGGATCATAGCCGATTGACCGGAAAGGTCACAGAAAAATCCGGCAACCGCGTTTTTGCCTAGGCGAGGCGGGCCTGATCAAGGAAACGTCGTTGCAGGTCGTTGTCGCTCTGGAACAGCCCGGTGAAGCGGGTGGTCACCATCGACACATCGGGTTTGCGCACGCCGCGGGTCGTCATGCACTGGTGCTGCGCGTCGATCAGAACGGCGACCCCGCGGGGCTTCAGCGCTGTCTGGATGCAGTCGGCAACCTGAGCTGTCAGCGTTTCCTGCGTCTGCAGGCGGCGGGCAAAACTGTCGAGAACGCGGGCCAGCTTTGAAATCCCGACAACGCGGCGATCCGGCATATAGGCGATATGCGCGGTGCCCAGAATCGGCACCATATGGTGCTCGCAATGGCTTTCCATACGGATGGACCGCAGCATCACCATGTCGTCATAGCCTTCGACTTCCTCGAAGATGCTGTTCAGCATCGCCGCCGGGTCTTCCTCATAGCCGACGCAGAACTCTTCCCAGGCGCGGGCCACGCGCGCCGGCGTTCCGACCAGCCCCTCGCGGCTTACATCCTCTCCGACCCAGCGAAGCAGGGTCTCGACGGCGGCCTCGGCCTCGGCGCGGCTGGGGCGTGTCTGGTTGTCTGTCTTGGCGGCAGGCTTGGCGCTGCCGTTGTCATAAGGTGTCATCAAGCTGTCCTGTCAGGTGACCCTGGTTCGACCTGTCTGGTCTGGCCCATTCGGCGATTATATGGAGACAAAGCCCCTCCAAGGCAACAATTTAGGTGGATTTCGACACAACTAGACATACCTACATGGCGCGACCAGCCGTCGGATTTGCAAAAGTGCTTTGCCGCGACCGTATCACCGGATAGTTTGATCGCATGCGGGTGTAGCTCAGTTGGTAGAGCACGAGCTTCCCAAGCTCGGGGTCGCGGGTTCGAACCCCGTCGCCCGCTCCAGATTTCCGGCATCCCGGGACGCGTGATCGCCCGGGGCCCGAAATGGCGGCATCACCGCGAAGACGTGACAGACAGCATGAAAAAGGCGGGGTTTCCCCCGCCTTTCGCTGTTTCAGAATGCCCTGCGGGGCCTAGCAGGCCGCGACGGCACGCTTTGTCATTTCGACAACAAGATGCGCCCGGTAATCCGGGGCGGCATGGATGTCACCGATCATGTCGTCGACATCCACGGACGCACCATCCAGCGCGGCGGCATCGAAATTCGCCGACAGCGCGGACTCCATGCCGTCATGACGGAACACCCCGTCGCTGCTGGCACCGGTCACGGCAACGCGGACATGTCCATCACCCGCTGCAACGAACACCCCGACCATGGCATAGCGCGAAGCCGGATTGGGGAACTTCACATAGGCCGCTTTCGCCACCTTTGGAAAGCTCACCGCGGTGATCATCTCGTCCTCGTCAAGCGCTGTCTCGAACATGCCGGTGAAGAAATCGTCGGCAGCGATGTCGCGCGTGCTGGTGTGGACGGTGCCGCCAAGACCGAGAACAGCTGCCGGATAGCAGGCTGACGGGTCGTTATTGGCCACCGAACCGCCGATCGTCCCGCGGTTCCGCACCTGGCGATCGCCGATGCCGCCGGCAAGTGCCGCCAGCGCCGGGATCGCGTTCTGGACAAGCGCCGATTCGGCGACATCGACATGACGTGTCATCGCGCCGATGCGGATGGAATCGCCGGCATCCTCGATGCCCGCAAGGCCGCATCCGGCCAGATCCACCACGGTTTCGGGGCTGGCAAGACGCTGCTTCATCGTCGGGATCAGCGTCATGCCGCCAGCCAGAAGCTGGCCACCCTTCGCCAGGTGACCGACGGCGTCTTCGGTGCTCGCGGCCTTCACATAGTTGGTCTGGTACATGTGGGTCCTCCCTTATTCAGCAGCTTGTGCCTGTGTGGCGTCATTGATTGCCCGCCACACCTTTTCCGGTGATGCCGGCATCGACATGTCGGTGACCCCGATCGGGGTCAGCGCATTGATAACGGCGTTGATCAGCGCCGGGGGCGAGGCAATCGCCCCGGCCTCGCCGCATCCCTTGACGCCGAGATCATTGTGCGTGCAGGCGGTCACGGTGTAATCCACCTTGAAGTCAGGCAGATCATCCGCGCGTGGCATGCAGTAGTCCATGTAGGACGCGGTGATGAGCTGCCCGGTCTCGTCATAGGCGGCGTTTTCCAGAAGCGCCTGTCCGACACCCTGGGCAATGCCACCATGAACCTGACCCTCGACAATCATCGGATTGATCAGATTGCCGAAATCGTCACAGCAGGCCCAGTCGACAAGCTGCACGACGCCGGTGGCGGGATCGATCTCGACCTCGGCGATGTGCGTACCGGACGGATAGGTGAAGTTCAGCGGATCATAGAACGCTGTCTCCTCCAGCCCCGGCTCCAGCCTGTCATGCGGGTAGTTGTGCGGAACATAGGCCGCCAGCGAGATGTCGCTGAGCACCTTTTCCTTGTCGGTGCCGGCAACGGTGAATTTGCCGTCGGCAAAGACAACGTCGCTGTCGGCAGCCTCCATCAGATGCGCGGCGATGATCTTCGCCTTGTCGATGACCTTGTCGACGGCCTTGGCAATGGCGGACCCGCCAACGGCAAGTGACCGCGATCCATAGCTTCCCATGCCAAACGGCGTCTTGTCGGAGTCACCATGGATGATCTCCACCTGCTCAACACCGATGCCGAGCTTGTCGGCAACAATCTGTGCGAAGGTGGTGTCATGGCCCTGACCATGACTGTGTGTGCCGGTCATCACATTTACCGTGCCTGTCGGATCGACCCGCACGGTGGCACTTTCATAGAGACCGACCCGGGCACCGAGGGCACCAGCCACCGCAGAGGGGGCAATGCCGCAGGCCTCGATATAGCTCGACAGGCCGATACCGCGATATTTGCCGCGGCTCGCAGCCTCGGCACGCCGTGCCTCGAACCCCTTGTAGTCGATCATGTCCAGCGCCTTGTCGAGCGGTGCCTCATAGTCACCGATATCGTACTGCAGCGCCACGGGTGTCTGATACGGGAAGGCATCCTTCGGAATGAAGTTCATCCGGCGGAACTCTGCCGGATCCATCCCGACCTGGCGTGCCGCGACATCCATGACCCGCTCCAGAAGGTAGGTGGCTTCGGGCCGTCCGGCACCACGATAGGCGTCAACCGGCGCGGTTGTGGTGGCCATGCCCCTGACATTGGTATAGATCGCCGGTATCTCGTAGCACCCCGACAGCAGCGGTGCGTGCAGGATCGTTGGCGTCACCACCGAGAAGGCCGACAGATAGGACCCGATGTTGGCAAGGGTGTCGACACGAAGGCCGGTGATCCGGTTGTTGGCGTCGAGCGCCATTCGGACCTTGTTGATGTGATCTCGTCCGTGCGCGTCAGCAAGGAAGGACTCGCTGCGGTCGGCTGTCCATTTGATCGGCCGCTGAAGCTTCTTCGAGACCCAGGTGCAGACCGCTTCTTCCGGATAGACATAGATTTTCGATCCGAAACCGCCGCCAACATCAGGGGCGACGACCCGAAGCTTTGACTCGGGAATGCTGAGCATGAATGCCCCGATCACAAGCCGCGTCAGATGCGGGTTCTGCGATGTCGTGAACAGCGTGTAGGATTCGTCAACCGGATCATATTCGGCGAGCGCCGCGCGCGGCTCCAGGGCGTTTGGAACAAGACGGTTGTTCCGCACGTCCAGCTCTACCACAGTCGCGGCATCCGCAAGCGCGGCCTCGGCGGCGGCTTCGTCACCAAGCTCGAAATCGAAATACATGTTGTTCGGCACATTCTCATGGATCTGCATGCTTGCGGCTGCCGATGCCAGATCGACGACCGGAGCCAGCACCTCATAGCTGATGTCCACAAGCTCCGCCGCGTCACGCGCCTGCTGCAGCGATTCTGCGATCACCGCAACAACATGGTCACCGACATAGTTGACCTTGCCGTTGGCAAGAATCGGATGTGGTGGCTCATTCGTCGGTGATCCGTCACGGTTGGTCACAACCCAGCCGCAGATCGGGCCGCCAATACCGTCGGCAGCGACATCCTCACCCGTATAGATGGCGACAACGCCATCCGCCTTGGCAGCAGCGTCCGTCTTGATCGAGGTGATCTTTGCATGTGCGTGGTCGGACCGGATGAAATGGACATGAAGCTGTCCCGGGCGCGAGATATCTGCTGTGTAACGACCTGACCCGGTGAGGAATTTCTTGTCTTCCTTGCGGCGCAATGCGGCGCCGATCCCGTCTTTGGTGGTTCCTTCTGGCATGATCAGTCTCCCATCATCTGGGCGCCGGCCTGCACGGATTTCACGATGTTGTGGTATCCGGTACAGCGGCAAATATTGCCCTCAAGCCCCTCGCGAATGTCCTTGTCGCTCGGGTTCGGGTTCTTTCCGACAAGTTCAATGGCGCTCATCACCATGCCGGGCGTGCAGTAACCGCACTGAAGCCCATGGTTCTCGTGGAATGCCTGTTGCATCGGGTGCAGTGATTCGGCGCTTCCGATGCCTTCGATGGTTGTCACCTCTGCCCCTTCGGCGCTGACGGCCAGCATCGTGCATGATTTCACGGATTCCCCGTCAAGATGCACAATACAGGCGCCGCACTGGCTGGTGTCGCAGCCGACATGGGTACCGGTCAATGCCATGGTGTCTCGGATGAAGCTGACGAGCAAGGTGTTGTCAGGCACATCGGCACTGACAGCCTTCCCGTTCAGCGTGATATTCACTTTGGTCATTCGTTCCTCCACTTTGCAGCATGCCAGAAGACAATTTGCTTTGCCTTTTGAAAGCACGCTCTTGAATATCGTTAAGCGAAACAAGATTTCTGTAAACAACGATAGTGTAACTTCTCTGTGAAGTTTGGTCGCATCACGTCATACTCACCGGTGCGCGGTATGCTCATTCTGCCTTACGCACCAACGAAAAACAGGGAGACATGCAATGATCCCGGATTCGGTAGCCGGCCTTCGCGCCGTCATGGCGGATCATGACTATGTTCTGTCAGACGGGCTTGCTGTCAGCCTGTTTCTGGCGCTTCGCAAGCAGCGGCCTCTGTTTCTTGAGGGTGAGGCAGGGGTCGGCAAGACCGAGGTTGCCAAGACATTGTCTTCGTGGCTTGGGCGGCGACTGATCCGTCTGCAATGCTATGAAGGCCTGGATATTGCCGCGGCCGCCTATGAGTGGAACTATGCGCGCCAGATGATGCAGATCCAGTCGGCAGGACAGGGCGTGCTGTCGAGTGCCGACCTGTTCACCGCAGAAAACCTGATCGAACGGCCGCTTCTCGAGGCGTTGCGTGATGACGGCAGCGGCGCACCTGTTCTGTTGATTGACGAGCTGGATCGTGCCGACGAGGCTTTTGAGGCCTATCTGCTGGAAATCCTGTCAGAGTGGCAGCTGACCATTCCGGAATTCGGGACCATTGCTGCCGCGACGCCGCCAATCGTGATCATCACGTCAAACCGGACGCGGGAAATCCATGACGCGCTGAAGCGCCGCTGCTTCTACCACTGGGTTGACTATCCCTCGATCGAGGACGAGCTCGATATCCTCCGCCGGCGGGCGCCCGAAGCCGGCGCCGCGCTTGCCGAGCAGGTGGTGCGGTTTGTGCAGAAACTTCGCGAGGCCAACCTGTTCAAGGCGCCCGGGGTGGCGGAAACCATCGACTGGGCACAGGCGCTTGTCGAGCTGGACTGCGTGGCGATCGATCCCGCCAGCGCCGCGTCCACCATGGGCGTGCTGTTGAAATATCAGGATGATATTTCCCGAATCAGCGGCAGCGAGGCTGCGCGAATCCTGACCGAAATCCAGACACAGATGAACGGGTTCAAGGCCGGATGACATCCTCGCATCCCGATAATGTGACGCCCCTGTTCGGGGCCCCCGGGCGGCCGGCCCCACGCCCGAAACGCGGCGAGAGGATGGACCAGAACATTGCACATTTTGTGCGTGTCCTGCGGCGGGCCGGTCTTCGGATCGGGCCGGCGGCGACCCTGGACTGCATCGAGGCAAGCCGGACCATCGATATCGGCAATCGTGTGGAATTCTATCACGCGCTGGCAAGCTGCTGTATGAAGAACCCGGAGGACCGCCTTGTCTTTGACCAGGCGTTCCAGATGTTCTGGCGCAATCCGCGTCTGATGGAAAAGATGCGGGATCTGCTGCTGCCGTCGCTGACCCGCGAGGTGGATGGCGACGGGGAAGAGGATCCGAACCTGCGCCGCGTCGACGAGGCTTTCGGATCTGCGGCTGAACCGGACCCCCAGCAGGATGAGCGCGAATCCATCGAGATCGACATGTCGATGACCAGCTCGGCGACGGAGCTGCTGCAGACCACCGACTTCCAGATGATGAGCACCGCCGAGATTGCCGAGGCCGAACGTGCCATTGATGCGATGAGGCTGGCCTTTCCAACGCGCCCGTCGCGCCGGTTTTCGCCGGCATCCTCGCATGGCCGGCTGTCATTCAGGCGCACACTCCGGCGCATGGCGCGTCAGGCCGGCATGCCGTTGCCAGCGCATGAGAAGCGACAGCAGCGGGCCCGCCCGATCGTCGTGATCTGCGATATTTCCGGCTCCATGGAGCGTTATTCGCGCATGCTGCTGCGGTTTGCCCATGCGCTGACACAACGGCGCGGGACGGTGCACTCCTTCCTGTTCGGCACGCGGCTTACCAATGTTACGCGGCAGATGAAGGACCGCGACCCGGATGCCGCTCTTCGGGCGGTCTCGGCCAGTGTTGAAGACTGGTCAGGCGGCACCCGTATTTCCAGTGCACTGCAGAGTTTCAACCGCAACTGGTCGCGCCGGGTTCTGGGTCAGGGCGCGGTGGTGCTGCTGATCACCGATGGGCTGGACAGGGACGAGGGTGGTGATCTTGGCTTCGAGATCGACCGTCTGCACAGGTCCTGCGCCAGACTTGTCTGGCTCAACCCGCTTCTTCGTTTTGACGGATTCGAGCCGCGAAGTGGTGGTGTGCAGACCATCCTGCCGCATGTTGACGCCTTTCTTCCGGTGCATTCGCTGGAGTCCATCAGGCAACTGTCAGACCTTCTGCAGCGGGACATGGCGCCGGGGTGGCGTTCACAAACACTCGCCAGCTGGCATCACAGACTTCATGATATCCAGGCAGAACAGACAGCAGGCGGAGGCATCGGATAATGTCAGACATCTCGGGCATGACAAATGCCGCCCTTCTGGGCCGGGCTGCCGCCTGGCATCGTGACGGGCATGATGTGGCGGTTGCCATGGTCATGCAGACCTGGGGGTCGTCGCCGCGTCCGGTCGGCAGTGTGATGATCATCCGGGATGACATGGCGGTGGAAGGCTCGGTCTCCGGCGGCTGTGTCGAGGGGGCGGTCATCGATGCCGGTATCGAGGCCATCGGAAGCGGCACTGGCAGACGGCTTGATTTCGGGGTGGCCGATGCGCGCGCCTGGGAAGTCGGCCTGTCCTGCGGTGGCAGGATCGCCGTTCTTGTCACGCCCGTGGCCACAGACGGCCTGCCATCGGAGCGGCTTGCCGCGCTGTGCGAGGATATCGACTCACGCCGCGCCGCGCGGGTGCAGTTTGATGCTGTCACCGGTGCAGTGCGCGATGCAGGTCCCGACAGGGGGGCAGCAGGCGAGTGCGGCCTTGCCGCGGATGAAAGCCTTTTCACCTTTACCCAGGTTCCCCCCCGCCGACTGCTGGTGGTTGGCGGCGTTCACATCACGCAGTTCCTGGCGCCGATGGCGCAGCAGGCAGGGTATGATGTTGTCGTGATTGATCCACGTGCGGTTTTTGCCGCCGCCGAACGGTTTCCCGGCACCCGCTGCCTGACCGCCTGGCCCGATGAGGCGATGGCCGAGCTGGCACCCGACACGCAGACCGCTGTTGTCACGCTCACGCATGATCCGAAAATCGATGACCCGGGCCTGCGCGCGGCGCTGGCAAGCGAGGCCTTCTATATCGGATGCCTGGGATCGCGCCGGACCCATGCGGCGCGCTGCGAGCGTCTTTCCGAAGCAGGGTTCGCAGCGGAGACGATCGCACGGCTTCATGGCCCGGCCGGTCTTGATATCGGGGCGAAGACACCCGCCGAGATTGCTGTGTCGATCCTGGCGCAGATGATTGCTGCCGAGCGCAAGGGCGGTGGGTCATGAAATTCGGCCCCGTTCCGGTTGAGGACGCTGCCGGTGCTGTTCTGGCGCATGCGGCGCGGCTTCCCGATGGCCGGTTGCGCAAGGGCATCCGGCTGACCGAAGCCGAGGTGGCGCGGCTGCAGGCCGCCGGGATCACCGAGGTGGTGGTGGCCCGCCTTGAGGATGGTGACGTTGACGAGGACGCTGCTGCCGATCGGGTCGCTACGGCGTTGATGCCAGCGGGTGTCCGGCTGTCGGTGGCGGCCACCGGCCGGGTGAATGTCTATGCTGTCGGACGTGGCATCGTGAGGTTTGATCGTGACCGGCTGAAGGCGGTCAACAAGATTGATGAGGGCATGACCATTGCCTGCGTCCAGCACAATCAGCTTGTCGAGGATGGCGACATGATCGCCACCCTGAAAGTCATTCCCTACAGCCTTCCCGGGACGGTGGTTGCCACCGTTGAACGTCAGGCCGGGGCCGGTCCCGTTCTGGCATTCCACAGGCTGACAGCGCGGCCCTTTGCGCTGATCCAGACGCGTGTCGATGGCATGAAGCCCTCGATTCTGGCAAGCACCGAAAAGGTGACGAAACAACGCCTGAACCAGCTGGGCTGTGCGCTGGTGGACAGCCGTGTCGTGGCGCATGATGAAGCCGAGGTGACCGCGGCCATCGCCGCTGCGCGCGACCATGGTGCCGAGGCCATCCTGATCTGCGGTGCCTCGGCGATCAGCGACCGCCGTGATGTGGTGCCGGCGGCTGTGCTGGCCGCCGGTGGTCAGGTCGACAGGGTCGGCCTTCCCGCTGATCCCGGCAATCTGCTGATGGCGGCACAGCTTGACGGGATGCCGGTCATCGGCATGCCGGGATGTGCGCGTGCCCCCCGCCTGAACGGGTTTGACTGGGTGCTGCATCTGGTTCTGGCCGGCCTGCCGCTTGACGAGGATGAAATCGCGGACATGGCGATTGGCGGTCTGCTGATGGAGATTGCGTCACGACCCTTGCCACGCCGCATGGTCGAACGCCGCCAGCCTGACAATATCGCCATTGGCGGGGTGCTGCTTGCGGCAGGCATGTCGCGGCGCATGGGAACCGGCAACAAGCTTCTTGTCGAGATCGAGGGCGTTCCGATGGTGCGCCGCGCGGCGATGGCGATGCTGGAGGGTGGGATTCGCGACCTTGTTGTCGTTGCCGGCCACGAACCCGACCATATAGCTGCCGCGCTTGACGGTCTGGCGGTCCGGATTGTTGAGAACCCTGATTTTGCCAAGGGCCAGGCAGGATCGGTGGCTGCCGGCGTGACGGCGCTGGCGGAGACGGTCTCGGGGGCGCTGATCGGGCTTGGCGACATGCCGTTCATCGCGCCGGAGCTTGTTGCCGAGATGATCAGCGACCATGGCGGGCTTGGCGATCACGAGGCCCGGATTTCCTTTCCGGTCTTTGCCGGACGCCGCGGCAATCCGGTCCTGTGGGGGCGGACCTTCTTCCCGGCCCTGTCCGGCCTTGCCGGGGATATTGGTGGCCGGGGTATCCTTGCCGAAAATCCGGCAGCGGTGAACAGCATCAGCTGGCATGACGACAGCATTTTGCGCGACATCGATACCGATGATGATCTGAAGCGTGAGAGTGCTGCCGAATAGGTTTGTGGGCGGCGGCGTCGCGCTGCCGGGCGGCTTTCCTGCCGGTCTGGTCATGTTCGGACTTGAACCTGTCAGCAAGGAGCGGTATATCGGCGGTGAATTCATGCCATCCATCCCTGCCACAACGATCTGCCGGGCCGTCAGCCTGTCCGGCAATGGCGCAGGGCACAGGCACAACCGGATCACCAGACAAAACCATCAACAGATAAAGAAACAGGAGCACGCCACATGCAGCTTTCCAACCTGACAGGCAAGACCGTCGCCATCATGGTCGCCAGCGGATTTGACGAGGACACCTTCATTGCCATCCAGCGCGCGATGATGTCCGTTAACGCGAAACTGCGTGTCATTTCCCGCGATGCCGGCCTGACGAATGCCTGGAACGGAAGCAGCTGGGGCATGTCCTATCCGGTTGACGGCACGCTGTCGACCACGCTTGCTGTCGATTACGACGCGGTGATCGTGCCGAAAGGCGAACGCCACGTTGCCACCCTGTCCGGCGAAGCGCATGCCAAGCGCCTTCTTCGCGCCTTTACCCGCGAAGACATGCCGATGCTGCTTCTCGATGATGCCCAGTCGCTTCTCGAGCTTGTCGACATCGCCGCGCCGGCTGCCGAGGAAGGCGCAACCCATGCTGTTGCTGGTGGACTTGTCACCGGAACGGCAGAAGATCTCAATGCTGGCCTTGAGGCGTTAAACCGCGTCATGATCCGCGAAGATGGCGAAAGCGTCGCCGCCTGAGACTGCGCCGCATCCGAACCGGGGTCGCTCCATGTCTGACGAGACAGCGCTGCCATCGCCCTGCATTTCGATATGCCAGCTCGACCGTGACAGCGGTCGCTGCGTAGGCTGTTATCGTACGGGTGCGGAAATTGCCGCCTGGCGGTCGATGTCACCTGATGCGCAGCGTGATCTTCTCGAGGTGCTGCGGGACCGCCGCGCCACCGCCACCGGCATAAGGCGTCGCCCGACGCGCCGCCGCCAAGGATAGACCATGACCACCCAGAATGTAGTTGAAGAATGTCTCGAGGATGGTGGGGTCATCCTTGCTGACGGTGCCACAGGTACGAATTTCTTCAACAAGGGTCTGGAGACCGGTTATCCGCCGGAACTCTGGAATGTCGAGCGTCCGGATGATGTCATGGACCTCCATACTGCTTTCATTGCTGCCGGATCACGGCTGATCCTGACCAATTCCTTTGGCGGGACGGCGCACCGGCTGAAGCTTCATGACTCGCAGGACCGCGTCGGTGAGTTGAACCTTGCCGCGGCAAAACTGGCACGCCGGGCGGCGGATGACGGCCGTGACCGGTTTGGCGAGACGGTGCTGGTCGCCGGATCGATGGGGCCGACAGGTGAGCTGTTCAAACCGATGGGCGCGCTGGATTATGATGAGGCCCTGCAGGCCTTCACCGCCCAGGCCGAAGCGCTGGCCGAGGGGGGTGCCGACCTGCTCTGGGTAGAGACGATGTCATCGCTTGAAGAGGTTCAGGCCGCCATCGACGCGGCTCTCTCCTGCGGGCTTCCGGTTGCCGCCTGCATGACCTTTGATACCGCCGCGCGCAGCATGATGGGGGTGCTGCCTGCCGACTTCGTTCGTGATTCCGCCGGATATGGCGCCAGCCTTGTCGGCGCGAATTGCGGGATTGGTCCGGCTGAACTGATGCATTCGGTGCGCGAGATGCTGCCGGTCACCGATATGCCGGTGATTGCCAAGGGTAATTGTGGCATCCCGAGCTATGTCGAAGGTGAAATCCACTACCATGGGACGCCCGAGCTGATGGGCCATTATGCCTGTTTTGCGCGCGACGCAGGCATTCGGGTGATTGGCGGGTGCTGTGGCACCACCCCGGCGCATGTCGAGGCGATGGCCGCCGCGCTGCAGGCAACACCAAGGCGTGATTTTGACCCGGTGGCCGCCGAAGCCGCCCTTGGCACCCCATGGAAAGACCTGCCGACACCACCAAAGGGCGATGGCGGTGATGCGGGACGGGCCGCGCGTGGTCGCGGACGTGGCCGCCGCCGGTCGCGCGCCTGACTGGCATCTGACCGGCACCTGACCGGCATCTGGGACCTGTTGCTGGCCGGTTGTGCAAGCCGGTTGCGGAAGCGGGTCATTCTTTGCATACTGCGCGCGTTTTTGCCGACCGGCAGCCTGACCTGAACGGGCCGCTGGCAAACCGATTTTTCCAGCCGGAGTTTTATGATGCACGCCTTTCGCTCACACACATGCGGCGAGCTTACCGAATCCCATGTTGGCCAAGCTGTCCGCCTTTCTGGCTGGATCAATCGCAAGCGTGATCACGGACAGCTGGTCTTTGTCGACCTTCGCGACCATTACGGGCTGACGCAATGCGTCATCGACAGCTCTGACGAGGCTTTTGCCGCGGTCGAGGCAACACGTCTTGAATCGGTTGTCACCATCACCGGCACGGTGCTGAAGCGCAGCGACGAGACCATCAACACGACATTGCCGACAGGCCATGTCGAGGTGCGGATCGAACAGTTCGAAGTGCAGTCGGCTGCCGACACGCTGCCGCTGCAGGTCAATTCCGATGTTGATTCCGGGGAGGAGACGCGGCTTCGCTACCGTTATCTCGATCTGCGCCGGTCACGCCCGCATGACAACATCATGCTGCGCGCCCAGATCATCCAATCGATCCGGGCCCGCATGGTGGCGCAGGGCTTCACCGAATTCCAGACGCCGATCCTGACAGCCTCCTCGCCGGAGGGCGCGCGCGATTTTCTGGTGCCGGCACGTCTTCATCCAGGCAAGTTCTACGCGCTGCCGCAGGCGCCGCAGCAGTTCAAGCAGCTGGTGATGGTCTCCGGCTTCGACCGCTATTTCCAGATCGCGCCCTGTTTCCGTGACGAGGACAGCCGCGCCGACCGCAGCCCGGGCGAATTCTACCAGCTTGACCTGGAGATGAGCTTTGTCGAGCAGCAGGATGTGTTCGATGCTGTCGAGCCGGTGATCCGGGGTGTCTTCGAGGAATTTTCCGACAAGGCGGTGGATCAGGAGTTCATCCATATCCCCTTTGCCGAGTCGATGCTGAAATACGGCAATGACAAGCCCGACCTTCGCATTCCGATCGAGATCTGCGATGTCACCGAGACCTTCCGTGGCTCCGGCTTCTCGATCTTTGCCAAGGCTGTCGAGGCTGGCAGCGTCGTCCGCGCTGTCCCCGGACCGAAATGCGGCAGCCGTGCCATCGCCGACAGGATGAACAGCTGGGCGCAGTCAGAGGGTGCCCCCGGCATGGGCTACATCATCTATGGTGAAGGCGAGGCACGTGGACCTGTGGCCAAGGCGCTTGGCCCCGAAAAGGCCGAAGAGATCCGTCAGGCGACCGGTGTCGGTGACGGCGATGCCGTGTTCTTCGCCTGCGCCGAGGAAGCCGCAGCCGCCAGCCTGGCCGGGCGGGCACGGGTGCGCATCGGCGAAGAGCAGGGGCTGATCGACAATTCAGTCTTCCGCTTTGCCTGGATCGTCGATTTCCCGATGTTCGAGGCTGACGAGACAACCGGCAAGATCGATTTCTCGCATAACCCGTTCTCCATGCCACAGGGGGGCCTGAAGGCCCTTGAGGAACAGGACCCGCTGACAATCAATGCCTGGCAATATGACCTTGTCTGTAACGGCGTTGAGCTGTCATCCGGCGCCATCCGGAACCACCTTCCCGAGGTGATGTACAAGGCTTTTGAAATTGCCGGTTATGACCACAGCGTTGTCGATGACAAGTTCCCGGCGATGATCAACGCCTTCCGCTTTGGTGCCCCGCCGCACGGTGGCATCGCCCCCGGGATCGACCGCATGGTGATGCTGATCGCCGACGAGCCGAATATCCGCGAGGTGATTCTGTTCCCGATGAACGGCAAGGCCGAGGATCTCATGATGGCGGCCCCGTCAGACGTCGATGACAGCGCGCTTGCCGAGCTTCACATCCGCCGCGCCCCGGCACCAAAGAAATCCTGACGACTGGTATGACCGGGTGCGGCTAGCGCGGCATCCGGTGGATTGTCCAGGTCAGGCTTGCCAGAAGCAGCACCGCGCCGCTCTGGTGCAGGGCACCAAGCGAGACCGGCACGCCCTGAAGCAGCACGGCTATGCCAAGCACGAATTGCGCCACGACGACAGCAAGGACAAGCGTTGCCGGCCCGCGGGCCGCCGGATGGCGGCGGCCACGAAGGGCCAGCGTGATCACCGCAAGTGCGGCAAGCAGCGCGATCCAGCGGTGGTGGAACTGGGCTGACGCCGGATTTTCAAAGGCGTCAAAAAGCCCTTCCTCGCCATACTCCACCGGGACCAGACCGTCGCCCATCAGCGGGTAGTGGTTGTAGAGAAGGCCGGCATCCATGCCGGCGACAAGCGCTCCGGCCAGAATGGTCAAGACCACGATGACCAGCGTTCCGCCGGCATGACCGCGCGGCAATGGGGCCCGGCCGTAGCGGATGTCAAAGGCCGTCCACAACAGCATGCCGAAGATCAGCAGCGCCATACCAAGATGCACGGCAAGCCTGTATTGCGATACGGTGGCATCGGCCGTCAGACCGGACTTCACCATCCACCAACCGATCACACCCTGCGATCCGCCAAGAGCCAGCAGTATGAAGAGGCGCCCGCCAAAGCCGTTCGGCACATTCCGGCGAATGATCAGCCACAGGAAGGGCAGACCGAAAGCAACGCCCAGAATCCGGCCCCACAGCCGGTGCACATATTCCCAGAAGAAGATCGTCTTGAAGCCGGCAAGGTCCATGCCGTAGTTGAACTCGTTATATTCCGGCGAGGCCAGATAGAGATCGTAGACACGCTGCCACTCGGCGGCACTGAGCGGGGGAAGCGTTCCCATCAGCGGCCGCCATTCGACCATCGACAGCCCGCTGCCGGTCAGGCGCGTGACCCCGCCGATCAACACCATAACGGCAACCAGAACCGCCATCACGATCAGCCACCAGAATGCAAAATTGTCGGTCCGCGTCGCCAATGGCGCGCGGTTAGCCACTTCAGTCGCAGACATATAAGACAGCATGACAGGGTCCCCGGGGATGGTGTGCCAGCCGGCACATGCCCGGCACCCTTGCGATATAGCAAGGCCGAACCAGGCTTGCAAACAGGTGCAAATGCCGCATCTGCGATATGGCGGTGTGACCTGCGATGCCGGAACCAGCGGATCACATTCGCTGGAATTTGCCGGTTGCTAGAAAAAGCACATCCCGTGCAGCCAAGCGCAGGAAAAGCTTTTCTGAAGCTGTGTCTTCATCCTTGCCTTGCGGTGAAGGGGATTTAGCCTGAGCCCTCCAATGGCGTCCCGGCTCCTGTTTGCCTGTTACCCGATCCTGTGCCGAGAAGGGACCTTGAAGCAAGGAACGGGTGCGGCAATGGCACGGCATTTTCCCATTTTCATTGACCTTGGCAGGTCGCCGCCCCTTGTTGTCGGCGCCCAGCCCGGGCTGGCGGCGAAGATGCGCCTTCTTGGCAGCTTTGCGTCACGCATTGACCTGGTCACCGGTAGAGACGTGCCGCAACCGGCCCTTGACCTGCCTTGCGTCACCGCTATCGCCGGTATATCGCTGCAAGACGCTGCCACTTTGTTCACTGGCCGGTCCCTGATCCTGATCGATACTGGCGACCACTTGCTTGATGAAAGACTGTCCTTGCAGGCCCGCGCCATCGGCGTGCCGGTGAATGTGCCTGACAAGCCGGCCCTATGCAGCTTCTATCTCGGCTCGATCGTCGACCGCGATCCGGTGATTCTCTCGATATCCACCGGCGGTTTCGCCCCGGTGCTTGCGCAGCGACTTCGCGCCGCCATCGAGGACTGGCTGCCGCATCGCTATGGCAGGCTGGCGCTCTATCTGAACCGCATCAGGCATCGCATCCGGACCCTGCCTGCCGCGCGCCGGCGTCGGCTGCAGCACCGGATCATCGATGACCAGGCGGCGAGCAGGGTCATCGAGGGTGATGAGGCCCGCGCCGACGCGCTTGTGATGGAGATGCTGACGGACAAGCCGGCGCAGGATCGCGGTGGCCTGCATGTCATCACCAACAAGGGCAGCGATCCGGCGCAGCTGAACCGACGCCAGATCGAGGCGATCCGCAACGCCGATGTGATACTGCATCCGCCCGGTGAGATGCCGGAGCTTGTCCATCTGGCGCGCCGCGAGGTGGAGCTGGTGTCCGCCGAGCCGGCAATGGCGCGGGCGCAGGCGGCGTCGATGATGGCCCGCGGGCTCGAGGTGGTTATCACAGGTGCCGCCAGACCCCCGGCACAGTCGGCGGCGCTGCCCATGGCCGGGAGGCCGACATGACCGGCATCAGGTTCACCGCCAACAGGATCGAGACAGGTGCGGCTGTCTGGCTGACCGATGATCTGTCCTGGACCGAGGACGCGGCACGCGCCTTCCGGTTCACCGATGACCTTGCCGAAAAAGCCCGCCTTGCCGTCGAGCTTGCCGAACGACGCGACGAGATCATCGCGGCCTATGAGATGCCGGAGGACAAGGTCACGACGCGGCCGTCGGCGCGCGAGGCAATCCGCGCCGCGCGTGGTCCCAGCGTCACGCTGCCTGCCGATCTCCGTCCCGGCGAACTTCGTCCCGCCGATCTCCGTCCTGCCGATCTCGGTCCTGCCGACACCGATTCCCTGCCGTCCATGTACAGCTATGACGCGATCGACCATGACGTCGTCAGGCGCCGGGCGGCCCAGTTCCGTGACCAGGTCGAGCGGCGGCTGAGCGGCGCGCTGACCGAAGAGGAATTCAAGCCGCTGCGATTGCAGAACGGTCTGTATCTTCAGCTTCACGCCTACATGCTGCGGGTGGCGATACCCTATGGCGTTCTGTCGAGCACGCAGATGCGCGGGCTGGCCGGAATCGCCCGTGATTTCGATCGTGGCTTCGGGCATTTCACCACCCGCCAGAACATTCAGTTCAACTGGATCAAGCTTGTTGAGGCACCGGACATTCTGGACCGGCTCGCCGAGCTTGAGATGCATGCCATCCAGACATCCGGAAACTGCATCCGCAATGTGACCTCTGATCCGCTTGCCGGGGCCGCACCGGACGAGATCGAGGATGCCAGGATCTGGGCCGAGGTCATCCGGCAATGGTCGACATTTCACCCCGAATTCGCCTTTTTGCCACGCAAGTTCAAGATCGCCATATCCGCTGCCTCCGAGGACCGCGCCGCCACGGCGTTCCATGACATCGGTCTGCGGCTTGTCAGGTCGCGAAGCGGTGACACCGGTTTCCGGGTTCTTGTCGGCGGCGGCCAGGGGCGGACGCCGCGGGTGGCGCGCAAGCTGGCGCATTTCCTGCCGGCGCGTCATCTTCTCTCCTATCTGGAAGCCATCATGCGGGTCTATAACGCGGCCGGGCGGCGCGACAATATCTACAAGGCGCGGATCAAAATTCTTGTCGATGCCATGGGGATCGAGGCATTCACCGAAGCGGTCGACACTGAATGGGTGGGGATTGAAGGAAGCACGATTGAGCTGCCGGAAGAGGAATTCCGGCGCATCGCCGCCTGCTTTACCCCGCCCGTACTGGAACCGGGCCCGCCGAAAACCCGCCGGGATGACAGGGCACTGCCGGACGTGCCGGGGTTCGACCTGTGGACCCGCACCAATCTGCTGCCGCATCGCCTGCCGCATTATGTGAATGTAAGCCTGTCGCTGAAATCCGCCGGGCGCCCCCCCGGTGATGCCTCGGCATCCGAGATGGAGGCGATGGCGGCGATGGCCGACCGCTACGGCTGTGGTGAGCTTCGCATCACCTACACGCAGAATGTGATCATCCCGCATGTGCGCCGGGCCGATCTGGTGGCCCTTTATGCCGATCTGAAGGCGGCCGGCCTGGCTGGCGCCGAGGACGGGTTGATCAGCGACATGATCGCCTGCCCGGGCCTTGACTATTGTAACCTTGCCAACGCCAGATCATTGCCGCTTGCCGACAGGATCTTCCGGCGCTTCGGCGATCCGGAACGGCGCTTCGAAATCGGGCCGCTTCGGCTGAACATTTCCGGCTGTATCAACGCCTGCGGCCACCACCATGCCGCCGATATCGGCATTCTCGGCGTGGACAAGAAAGGGGTGGAGCATTTCCAGATCACCCTTGGCGGACGCGCCGGCGAGGATGGGGCGATCGGCAGGATCATCGGCCCCTCCTTTGCCGAGGATGAGGTTCCGGATGCCATTGAAACGATTATTGACACCTTTCTCGCCAACCGCCGCGAGGGTGACGTTTTCGCCGATTACATCGCGCGGGAAGGGATCGAGCGGGTCAAGGAGGCCGTGTATGGGGCACGCCTGTGACGGCCGGACCCGCGATGGCTGGTTCGATCTGTCTTCGACCCGCCTCGTCGCGCTTGACCGGATCTGCCCGACCCTCAACGCCAGCCTGCCGCCTGCCGATGCGCCGGCTCACCTTGGGGATGCAAGCTGTCCGGTCGGGATCTGGTTCGACAAATTCTCCGATGGGCGCGGGTTTACCCTGGCGCGTTATCTGCGGGAGAAAGCCCGGTTTACCGACGCGTTGCTGGCGGACGGTCATCTGATCCCCGACCAGGCGGATTATCTCCGGCGGTGCGGCTTCAGCCATGTCCGCATTCGCGAAGATCAGGCCGCCCAATGGCGCCGGTCGCTGGCCCTTGCCCCGCCATCGATGCAACAGGTGCTGGCAAGCCGTCGGGAGCGCGGGCGGCACGACCCGTCAGCGAGACTGAACCAGGTGGAATGAGGACGCCAGAATGAGGATGCCAGAATGAAGACGCCAGAATGAGGGCGCCAAAATGAGGGCGGCAGACAATGCCTGCAACAGCGCGCCCCCTTGCCGAGCCGGGCCATCGTGGTTACCTTCACCCGAGATTCAGGCCAATCCCTTTTTTGAAACCTTGCGGTTCTGTCCATGACCCAACAAAACCAGTCCCCCATCAAGACCGACATCATCATCATCGGGGCCGGCCCCTGCGGCCTGTTTGCCGTCTTTGAGCTCGGCCTTCTCGACCTGAAGTGCCACCTTGTCGATATTCTCGACATGCCCGGCGGACAATGCGCCGAGCTCTATCCTGAAAAGCCGATCTATGACATTCCCGCATTGCCTGTCTGCACCGGTCAGGAACTGACCGACAGGCTGCTGGAACAGATCGCCCCGTTTGACCCGGTGTTCCATTACGGGCAGATGGCCGAGGCGCTCGAAAAGCTTGAGGATGGAAGCTGGCTGCTGACGACCAGTGAGGGAATAAAGCTGAACGCACCGGTGGTGGTGATCGCCGCCGGCGGCGGATCATTTGTGCCGAAACGCCCGCCGCTGTCCGATCTCGATGGTTTTGAGGCCAGTGGTGCGGTGCAGTATGCCGTGCGCCAGCGCGACAGGCTTTCCGGCAAGAGGCTGGTGATCGCCGGCGGTGGCGACTCGGCGCTCGACTGGACGGTAAACCTTGTCGACATTGCCGAATCAGTCACACTGGTGCATCGCCGCGACGATTTCCGCGCCGCTCCGGACACCGTGGCGAAGATGCGGGCGCTTGTCGAGGACGGGCGGGTGACGCTCCATATCGGCCAGCTGAAAGGTCTCGAGGGGGCCGATGGCAAGCTTGAGAATGTGCTGGTCCAGGCTGCCGGGGCGGAGGCACCCGACGCGCTTCCCGCCGATGTGCTTCTCCCCTTCTACGGCCTGACGATGAAGCTTGGGCCGATCGCCAATTTCGGTCTGAATCTCGAGGAAAACCTGATCCCGGTTGATACGGAGAGGTTCGAGACCTCGGTGCCCGGCATCTTTGCCGTCGGTGATATCAACCACTATCCCGGCAAGCTGAAACTCATCCTGTCGGGCTTTCACGAGGCGGCCCTGATGGCGCATGCCGCGCATGGCATCGTGCATCCCGACAAGAAGGTGCGCTTCCAGTACACGACCTCATCTTCCTCGCTTCAGCAAAAGCTTGGCGTCGCCTGAAATTTTTCAGCGTTATTGCTTGACAATATGTCACGTCGCGCCCAAGTACCCGGGGTGCTTGCTGGCACTCTGTTTGTCTGAGTGCCAGTACCATACTGAAATCCAATTGGAGGAGAAAGAGGCATGAAATTCAGGCCCCTTCACGACCGTGTGCTGGTTCAGCGGATGGAATCCGAAGACAAGACCGCAGGCGGCATCATTATTCCCGACACCGCCAAGGAAAAGCCGATGGAAGGCAAGGTTATTGCCACAGGCAGTGGTGCCCGCGACGAGCAGGGCAAGGTACAGCCGCTTGACGTCAAGGCCGGCGACGCCGTCCTGTTCGGCAAATGGTCCGGGACGGAAGTCAAGATCGATGGTCAGGATTACCTGATCATGAAGGAATCCGACATCATGGGGATCATCGACTGACGATCCCGACTGTCACAAGCTTGACCCAATTCAATACAGAAGGATGAAATCCAATGGCTGCTAAGGAAGTCAAATTCGGCTCTGACGCCAGGACACGGATGCTCGAGGGCGTCGATATCCTGGCCAATGCCGTGAAAGTCACGCTCGGCCCGAAAGGCCGTAACGTTGTTCTCGAGAAATCGTTCGGTGCGCCGCGCATCACCAAGGACGGCGTTACCGTCGCCAAGGATATCGAGCTCAAGGACAAGTTCCAGAACATGGGCGCACAGATGGTGCGTGAAGTGGCCTCGAAGGCCAATGATGTTGCCGGCGACGGCACCACCACCGCCACCGTTCTGGCCCAGTCGATTGCCCAGGAAGGCGCCCGCGCCGTTGCTGCCGGCATGAACCCGATGGACCTGAAGCGTGGCATCGACATGTCTGTCGACGCTGTTGTCGCTTCGCTCGAGGCGATGTCGAAGAAAATCTCCACCTCCGACGAGGTTGCCCAGGTTGGCACCATCTCGGCGAATGGCGAGGAAGAGATCGGCAAGATGATTGCCGAGGCCATGGAGCGCGTCGGCAACGAAGGCGTGATCTCGGTCGAGGAAGCCAAGAGCCTGGACACCGAGCTCGATGTCGTCGAAGGCATGCAGTTCGACCGTGGTTACCTGTCACCCTACTTTGTCACCGACGCCGAGAAGATGCGCGCCGTCATGGAAGAGCCGTACATCCTTCTTCACGAGAAGAAGCTGTCGAATCTCCAGGACATGCTGCCGATCCTCGAGAAGGTCGTGCAGTCGGGCCGCCCGCTGCTGATCATCGCCGAGGACATCGAGGGCGAGGCTCTTGCCACGCTGGTCGTCAACCGTCTTCGTGGTGGTCTGAAGGTTGCTGCCGTCAAGGCGCCTGGCTTTGGTGACCGCCGCAAGGCCATGCTTGAGGACATCGCGATCCTGACCAAGGGCACCGTGATCTCCGAGGAAGTCGGCATCTCGCTTGATGCTGTGACACTCGAGATGCTGGGTTCGGCCAAGCGCGTCGAGATCACCAAGGACGAGACCACCATTGTCGACGGCATTGGCGAGAAGTCCGAAATCGAGGCCCGCTGCAACCAGATCCGTGCACAGGCGGAGGAGACCACCTCCGACTATGACCGTGAGAAGCTGCAGGAGCGTCTTGCCAAGCTGGCAGGCGGTGTTGCCGTTATCCGCGTCGGCGGTGCGACCGAGGTCGAGGTGAAGGAGCGCAAGGATCGTGTCGATGACGCGATGCACGCCACCCGCGCCGCGGTCGAGGAAGGCATCGTCCCTGGTGGCGGTGTTGCTCTGGTGAAGTCGATTTCCAGCCTGGACAAGCTGAAGCCGGCCAACCGTGACCAGGAAGTCGGTGTCGAGATTGTTCGTCGCGCGCTGCAGTCTCCGGCCCGCAACATCGCCGAGAACGCCGGTGCCGAAGGCTCGGTCATCGTCGGCAAGCTGATGGAAAGCAACGACGAAAACGAAGGTTACGATGCCGTCTCCGGTACCTTCACCAACATGGTGAAGGCCGGCGTTATCGACCCGACCAAGGTTGTCCGTTCCTCGCTGCAGAACGCGGCATCTGTGGCAGCGCTGCTGATCACCACCGAAGCCATGGTCGCCGACAAGCCCGAGCCCAAGGAGGCAGCCCCGGCAGCCCCTGACATGGGTGGCATGGGCGGTATGGGTGGCATGGGCTTCTAAGCCCCGCCCCATCGCAAAAGACATCAGGCCGGAGGGACCCCCTCCGGCCTTTTTTTGCGCTAGGCAGCAGGGGCGTACGGTTTATCTGTGCTTTCTGTCTTTTCGATCATGATCTGTGTCTGAACAGCGTTTGGTTGCGCAAGCTGGCTGAGCGCGGCGAAGGTATCTACCAGTTTGAGCTCGAGCCTCTCAGCCGCCAATTGACGGATCAGTATGTCGATTGGTGGTTCAAGGGGCGTTTCACTGCGCTCCCAGCGACCGACCGACTGCGTGTCGCGATGAACAAGCTCAGCCATTTCACTTTGGGTCATTCCCATTTCGGTTCTTAGGAAGCGAACTTCTGGACCCGTAAGTGTGCCAGGCTGATTAATCCGTCCTTCTGCGATGGCTTTATGCAGGAGTCTGATGGATGGGATGCCAATAACCTGCTCACCTTCATCATCTTTGGGGACGAAGTTGGCGTTGCGGATGATTACATTGTCCAATCCACATTCGGTATAATGGTAATCGTTGCCAGTCATTAAGTTGATCTCCATTCTAACCTTGTCCTGAAGTCGTTAAACTTTCTCATCAAACCAATATATCGTTATTATTTTGATTGATTTGTTCTTGAAGCTGGGAATCACTACAGCTTCCACAAGCCTATTGCTTGAATTGGGTGTCTTGCCCCTGATCTTGTATTTCCAGAAACCGTTACGCGTAGAAGGCTCGCCTTCCTCATAAACAAATCCGGTGGACAACAAATGCAGGGTGTCAGAATTAATGAGCTGCCGTTCTTCCAGTCGCTGCCTGTAGTGAGACGTGAAATACAAGCTCAGATGCTCATCCTGCGCCAAGCCTCGAATTTTCTCTGTCGCCTTTGCTGGTGTTAAACTTTTGCCCATATTTTCCCTCGCTTAAGTCTCTTGCGACTGGGAAAACAGAAATCAGAAACAGACACACCAATCACTGCCCATAATCTATCATGATGATATATTTAGAGGCGTAACAAATTTATGTCAATAGCGCTGGATGACTTGTATCGTCAGTCCCCTAGAAACTCCTGTGTGATCCGCACCGCCTCGGCAAGGCCGATGCGTTCCACCTGCACCCCGGGCGGGAAGGCGCTTGTCAGGCGGGTTGGCAGGCGGCTGTCCAGCATCACGAAGACGCCGCGGTCACTGGCCCGCCTGATCAGCCGTCCAAAAGCCTGGCGGAGTTTCAGCCGCGTCACCCGGTCGACCCAGGCATCGCGCCCCTGCCATTCGGCGCGCGCCTTGAACAGGATATCGGCACGCGGCCAGGGCATGCGGTCGAAGATGATCAGCCGCAACGCCTCTCCCGGCACATCGATGCCGTCGCGCACCGCATCGGTGCCAAGAAGGCAGGAATGCGGTTCCTCACGAAAAATCTGCAGCAGCGTCTGAAGGTTCATCCTGTCGACATGCTGCGCATAGAGCGGCAGCCCTTCGGCCTCGAGCCGGCGGACAAGTTCCGGATGCGCCGCGCGGAGCCGCCGGATTGCGGTGAACAGCCCCAGCCCGCCGCCGCCTGCCGCCACCATCAGCGCCGCCATCGCCGCTGCGGTGGCCTGTGGGCGTTCACGCTCCAGGTCGTTCACCACCAGGATGCGGGTCTGTTGCGGATAATCGAAGGGCGAATCGAACGTGGCCCGCATCGAGGGGTGTTCCAGATGCAGCGCACCGGTCATGGTCAGCGCCGATCCCCATCCTGCCGTTGGCGCTGGTGGCTCGCTGTCCGGTGCCGGTGGCGGCATATCACGCAGGGTGGCTGAGGTAACAGCAACACCGTGTGCTGGCTCAAGGACCGTCTGCGCAAAGGGAATCGTCGGGTCCAGCCAGTGCCGCGCCACCCCCACATCGCGGTCGCTGCCGTCTATGCGGTCGATCTGCATCCAGTCGACAAAGCCGTCCGACGGGCCTGACAGGGCGCCTTCCAGCAGCCCCTGCCAGCCCGAGACCGGCCCGGAGGCGCGAAGCTCGAGCCCGCGGATGGCGCCTTCCAGTCTCGCCCGCTCGGGCGTTTCCAGCTCCTCGGCCTTGTCATCCAGAATCGATTTCAGCCGCGCCGCCAGCTTGCGAAGCGGCCCACCAAGCTCGGCAAGTGCCGCGCGCAGCGGTTCGGCCACCGTCACAAGCTCGGCCGGGGCCGGGTGGAAATGCGCCTGCAGGTCATAGGGGCTGGTGGCATCCTCGACACGGCCATAGAGCGCCTGGCGAAGTGCCATGAAAAATGTCTCGGCAGGGCCGACAGGCGAGGCATTGCTGATCCGTTTCTGCCAGCCCTGGCCGGGAAGCGCGCGCGCCGCCTCCAGCGCCGCGTCAAGATCGGCAAGCGCTGCCGGATCGTCCGCCAGCAGCTCACCAAGCCGGCGTTTCAGCCCGCGTGCGCGTCCACCCCGCCCGTCCTCGGCGCCGCGGATCCAGGTTCGCAACTCGGCCGATTCCTGGGCGCTGAGATAGACCGAGAAGGCGCTGTCGGCAGCATCGAACAGATGATGCCCCTCATCGAACACATAGCGGGTCGGGCGGCGGCGTTCATTCGCCTCGTCCCCATTGTCCCGTCCGGGCGGCGCATAGGCGGCGTTGATCATCACCAGCGCATGATTGCTGATCACAATGTCGGCGCGGCGTGCGCGGCGCATCGATTTCTCGACAAAGCAGCGGTTGTAGTGGGAACAGGCGCTGTGGATGCATTCCCCGCGCCGGTCGGCCAGCCCTATGGTCTGGGCGCGTCCGACAAGGTCGGACAGCCAGGCCGGAAAGGTCGGGCCGGTCAGATCGCCGTCATTGGTCGCCCCGGCCCAGCGCGCCATCAGCCCGAGCGCGGTGCCGCGCCGCGGTGCACCGCCAAGCTGCGCCAGCGCCTCCTCAAGGTTGAGAAGGCAGAGATAGTTTTCGCGGCCCTTGCGGATGACCACCTTGCGCTCCCAGCTGGCGGTATCGGGATAGAGCCGCGTCAGCTCCGAGGCGATCTGATGCTGCAGCGTTCGGGTGAAGGTTGAAATCCAGACCGGTGCGCCATTCGCCTCGGCCCAGAGCGTTGCCGGCGCCAGATATCCGAGGGTCTTGCCGGTACCGGTACCGGCCTCGGCAAGCACCATCGCCGGGGCAGGCCCGGCCTCCGGCGTATCGAACCCCGCCGCCAGCGCGGCGGCATAGTTTGACTGGCTCTCGCGTATCTCGGCCCCGCCGCCAAGCATCTGTCCCAGCCTCTCACGCGCTGAATCAGGCCGGATCGGCGTGGTGCCTGGCGGTACGGTTGCGGTGAAGTCGGTATATTCGGCAAGCCGCGTCCAGATCGCCGCAAGACGCCCGTCTGGCGGTGCCAGTGCCGGCATCGACAACCCCAGATGTGCCAGCAGGATGGGCCCCCAGGACCAGCCTGATGCCGCCATCATCGTGGCGATGGCTCCGGCTTCACGCTGGGCTGCCGCCGGCGCGGCTGCCAGCTCGTCAAGAAGCGCAAAGGCGGCACGTGGCAGCATCGCCGCCATGTCCTCGCCACCAGCAGGAAGCGGCAGTGCCAGCTGTGTCGCCAGCCCGCGTGGGGTCGGCAGGCAGAATCTCGCCGGCCTGACAAAGGCGTAGAGCTCCATGATGTCGAGGCAGGCCTCGATCTCGGTGCCGGCGCGCGCTTCGGTCCAGCGACGGTGGCAGATCAGCGGCACATGTCGCGCCAGTCTGGCGGCGGCGGTTGGCCGGTCGATCTCGTCGATCTCGCCTGCTTCGGAGATCCAGATCAGCCGTGTTCCGGCCGGGTAGAAAACAGGCGCACTATGCAATTCGGGAACGGTCATTCCCGAGGGCTGTCCGGATGGCGTGCGGCTGTCGGCGGGTGGGCGTTGCATGGATCTGATATAGCGTCAATCCGGGGGACGGACCAGCGCGCTTTTTGCCCCGCCATGGTTCGGTGTGGTCGGGAGGCAAGCGTCTTGCCTGTGCACCGGTTTTCCGGCATAGATGGCGCCACCGCGGGGGCTGCCCTGCGGGATATGAAGCCAGACAGGACCCGATCATGACCGACGACATTGCGCATTCGCCTGCCGCGCATTTGAAGGACATCGCCAGCGACGCCAAGGCCTGGCCCTTTGCCGAGGCGCGCGATCTGGTCAAACGTCTTGATGGCAAGGGCCATGACGGCGAGGTGCTGTTCGAGACAGGTTACGGCCCGTCTGGCCTGCCGCATATCGGTACGTTTGGCGAGGTGGTGCGCACCAGCATGGTGCGGCATGCGTTCGAGGTGATGACCGGCGCCAAGACGCGGCTCGTCTGTTTCTCGGATGACATGGACGGGCTTCGCAAGGTTCCCGACAACATCCCGAATGGCGAGGCGATGCAGGCTGATCTTGGACTGCCGCTCACCGTGGTTCGTGATCCGTTCGGCACGCATTCCTCTTTTGGTGCGCACAACAATGCCCGCCTTCAGGCCTTCCTCGATTCCTTCGGCTTCGACTATGAATTCGTCAGCTCCACCGACTGTTACCGTTCGGGGCAGTTTGATGACGGGCTGCGCACGGTGCTGGCGCGCTATGACGCCATCATGGAGATCATGCTGCCGACCCTTGGCGAGGAGCGGCGTGCGACCTACAGCCCGTTCTTCCCGGTCTGCCCCGACACCGGCCGGGTGCTGCAGGCGAAGGTCATCGCGACCCATCCGGACCGTGACGCGGTCACCTACCAGCATCCCGAGACCGGTGCCGAGATCGAGACCTCGGTTCTTGGCGGTGCCTGCAAGCTGCAATGGAAGGCGGACTGGGCGATGCGCTGGTTCGTTCTGGGTGTCGATTACGAAATGGCCGGCAAGGACCTGATCGATTCCGTGCGGCAATCCTCGAAGATCACGCGGGCGATGGGTGGCACCCCGCCGATCGGCATTTCCTACGAGCTGTTCCTTGATTCCGCTGGCGAGAAAATCTCGAAATCGAAGGGCAATGGTCTCAGCGTCGAGGAATGGCTTCGCTATGGCAGTCCGGAATCGCTGGCGCTGTTCATGTATGCGCAGCCGCGCCGGGCCAAGAGGCTGCATTTCGAGGTGATCCCGAAGACAGTCGATGAATATTACCAGCACCGCGCCAAGCTTGGTGAACAGGATGACGCCGGGCAGCTGGAAAACCCGGCCTGGCACATCCATGCCGGGGTGCCGGACGCGGGTGGTATGCCGGTCAGCTACACGCTGCTCCTGAACCTGGCTTCGGTCTGCCTTGCCGAGACACCGGAAGTGGTCTGGAGCTATGTCAGCGACTATGTCCCCGGAGTCAGCGCCGCGACGCATCCCGAGCTCGACCGGATGATCGGCTATGCGGTGAATTACTATCAGGACATGGTGCGCCCGCACAAAACCTACCGCGCGGCAAGTGCCGAAGAGGCGACCCATATCACAGCACTGGTCGCAGCCATCGAGGCCTTGCCGTCCGATGCCGATGCCGAGGCCATCCAGTCGGCTGTCTATGCCACCGGCAAGGCGGCCGGGTATGAAAATCTGCGGGCCTGGTTCCAGTGCCTGTATGAGGTGCTTCTTGGCCAGTCGGAAGGCCCGCGCATGGGATCCTTCTTTGCCCTCTATGGCAGGTCGCAATCACTGGCGCTGATGCAGGACGCGCTGGCTGGCAAGCTTGCCTCCTCCGGAGACGCGGCTTGATCTGGCAACTGGCGTCGCGTCTGGCGCGCCTGCTGCCCCCAGAGGCGGCCCATCGCGCCGCGGTGCGCACCTTGTCACTTGGCATCGCGCCGTCGCCGTCCCTGCCGTCCCTGCCGGTCAGCCTGGCAGGCCTGAGTTTTGACAATCCGCTTGGTCTGGCTGCTGGCTTCGACAAGGATGCCGCCTGTCCCGACGGCGCGCTGCAGCTGGGATTTGGCCATGTCGAGCTTGGCACGATCACGCCGGACCCGCAGCCCGGCAATCCGCGCCCACGGGTTTTCCGGCTTGCCGATGATGGCGCGGTAATCAATCGCTACGGGTTCAACAGCGGCGGGATGGGCGCGGCGAAGGCGCGGCTTGCCGCGCGGCAGGCTGGCCCGAACAGGCAGCAGGGTGTCATCGGCATCAATGTTGGGGCGAACAAGACAAGCGCCGCGTCGACAGATGATTACCGCCTTGCGGTCACCAGCCTTGTGGCGTTTGCCGACTACATCACGCTGAATATATCCTCGCCGAACACGCCGGGGCTTCGTGATCTTCAGGCTGGCGACAATCTGCGCCGGACGATTGCCGCCGGCCGTGACGGCATGGCTGCCGCTGGCCGCACCGTGCCCCTGTTTGTGAAGGTTGCGCCGGATCTGGAGGACGCGGATATCGAGGCCATCTGCGCCACGGCCTCGGCAGAGGGTGTGGACGGGTTGATCGCCACCAACACCACCATCAGCCGACCGCAGACGCTCCGTTCGCCGCAGGCTGCCGAGACAGGTGGCCTGTCCGGCGCGCCTCTGTTCGAGATGTCAACGCATGTGCTGGCCGCGATGGCCCGCCATCTTGCCGGCAACGGGCCGGCATTGATCGGGGCTGGTGGTGTGGCAACAGGCTGGCAGGCCTATGCCAAGATTCTGGTCGGGGCAAGCCTGGTCCAGCTTTACACCGCGCTGGCGCTGCACGGGCCAGAGCTTCCGGCGCGGGTCATCTCCGAGCTGGCGGCGCTATTGCGTGCCGACGGTCACGACAGCATCGAGGCAGCGCGCGGCTCCATTCCTGATGCCGGGGCGGCTATCCGGCACGCGCTTCATCTTGCGCAAAACGTCTGATCGCCAGCTGTAGCAAAGGCAAAGGCGGCCCGGACGGCTGCGGCGCGCGAAGCAGCCCGTCGCGGCGGCGCTGCTGCATGTCAGGATCAACGAAGGGCGGGTTGTTGATCTGATCGAGAAGCCGGAAATAGGCCAGCACGACAAGCCGCGCCGATGACGCCATGCTTGAATTCCGGCGCGCATGATCGACATGGGCGCAGAACTCGTCGAGCGAGACAGTCTCCTTGTCCAGCATGCTGTCGATGCTGTCCCAGACATAGGCTTCGAGGACAATGGTTGTACGTCGGCCCCCGACGCGTACATTGCGTTTCAGGCGCCGGCCAGTTGAGGCCGGGTTGGGCCGTGGCTCGTTGCCGCGTCGATGCTGACGCAGCCCGGAGTCGCTTCCTTGGATCATGGGTTTGCTGCCTTCCAGTTGCGGTATCAGGCCAGGTGTCAGGCCAAGTATCAGGCCAAGTATCAGGCCAGGTGACGCATGAGGAAATCATCGCCATCTGATAACAAGGATAATCCGAAAGGTTTAATAATCCGCTAAGCCGGGCGCGGAATTCGTCGCCGCGGTCACGCCCGATTCAGGCTTGACCTCACCATGGCGCTGGCCTATACCCACGCATCGTTATTCACTGCGGCACAGACGCCGCCGCCGGAGCCACCATAACAGGTGGAAACACCGGGCGAGATGTTCGAAGAGATGGGAGCCAGTTCAATGGCCAAACGCTGTCAAATCACAGGCAAGACGGTGATGTCTGGCAACAATGTCAGCCACGCCAACAACAAGACCCGCCGCCGGTTCCTTCCGAACCTGCAGCAGGCCACCATGCACAGCGAGGCCCTTGGCCGTCGCGTCAGCCTGCGCCTGTCGACCAGCGCCATGCGCACCATCGAGAAGCATGGCGGCCTTGACGCATTTCTGATGCAGGCCCGCAACGCCGAGCTTGCCGACGAGGCACGCCAGCTGAAGCGCGAGATCAAGGCAGCCCAGGGTACTGCCGGCTGAACCAGCCAGAATCGTCCGGAATGAAAAAAAGCCCCGCCATCGGCGGGGCTTTTTCGTTGTGCGGTGCGAGCGGCGTAAGCGGCAATCCGGATGATCAGGCCACGCGGCCAAACTTGCGGTTGGCATCCTCGTCAAACAGGTCGGTCAGCTGCCCGACAACGGCACCGCCAAGCTGGTCGACATCGGTGATCGTCACCGCACGGCGGTAATAGCGGGTGACATCATGGCCAATGCCGATGGCCAGAAGTTCGACCGGTGAACGCCCCTCGATATAGGTGATCACTTCGCGCAGATGCTTTTCCAGATAGCTGCCGCTGTTCACTGACAGGGTCGAATCATCAACCGGTGCCCCGTCCGAGATCACCAGCAGGATGCGGCGGTCCTCATTTCGCGCCAGAAGCCGCTCATGGGCCCATAGCAGCGCCTCGCCATCGATGTTCTCCTTCAGGATGCCTTCGCGCAGCATCAGCCCGAGCGATTTGCGCGCCCGGCGCCATGGGGCGTCCGCCCCCTTGTAGATGATGTGGCGAAGGTCGTTCAGCCGCCCCGGCGCCGCCGGCTTGCCGGCCTGCTGCCACATCTCGCGCGACTGTCCGCCCTTCCAGGCGCGGGTGGTGAAGCCGAGAATCTCGACCTTCACACCGCAGCGCTCCAGCGTGCGTGCCAGAATATCGGCGGTGACGGCGGCGATGGTGATCGGCCTGCCGCGCATCGACCCGGAATTGTCCAGAAGCAGCGTGACGACGGTGTCACGGAATTTGGTGTCCTGCTCCATCTTGTAGGACAGCGGGCTCAGCGGTTGCGTCACCACCCGGTGAAGCTTGCCAGCATCAAGAATGCCTTCCTCGAGGTCGAAGTCCCAGGAACGGTTCTGATGCGCCATCAGCTTGCGCTGCAGCCTGTTGGCAAGCTTGCCGACAACGCTGGCAACATTTTCCATATGCCGGTCAAGCATCAGGCGGAGCCTGTCCAGCTCCTCGGGATCGCACAGATCGGCAGCCGCCACAATTTCGTCAAAGCGGGTCTCGAACACGCGATAGGCGTCCTTCGCCTGGCCGCGGTCCTGGTTGTGGCCCTGCATGTCGGAATGTGGTGACTCTCCGTCCGACATGCCGTCCTCGGCGCCATCCGCATCGACCATCTCGCCATCGTCGCTGGCGCCGCCATCGCCGGAATCCTCCATCGACTGGCTTTCATCGCCTTCGGACTGGTCCTCGCCGGCCGCGGACTGCTCGCCACCATCCTCGTTCTGCTGCTCGCCGCTGTCGTCCGACTGATCGCTGTCGTCCTCGGAATCATCCTGATCGGCAGCCGAATCACCAAGATCGGTCTCCAGCGCGCCGATGAGACGCCGGGAAATCTCGGCAAAGCGGGCCTGGTCGTCGAGCGAGTCACCAAGTTCATCAAACAGTTCGCCGGCGCGGCTTTTCACCCAGGGACGCCACAGATCCATCACCATCGACAGATTCGTCGGCGGCGGCGCACCGGTCAGTTCCTCACGCAGCATCAGCCGCACGACTTCGGCAATTCCGGCTTCGTCAGCCTGTCCGGGGGCATCGATCTGCCGGCCTTCATAGCGCTGGTTGAGAGCGGCCTCGAGATTGACCCCGACCCCTTTCAGCTCACGCGATCCGATGGCCTCGACGCGGGCGCGTTCGGCGGATTCAAAGATGGCACGGGCGCCGTCAAGCGACGGACAGAGTTTGCGATGCGTTTTCTCGTCGTGATGCGCCAGCCACAGCGCCGCGCCGTCGGCAGCCCCGCGAAGGCTGGCCCGCTGCTGTGCAGTGGCCCGCGGCGGCAATGCCGGAAGGCGCACATCGGCCTTGCCGACATGTGTGTCGGTGCCGGCATAGCTCACCTGATGCTCGACGCCACCGGCAAGCGCACGCATCGCCGCTGCGGTCGATTTCAGGAACTGCTGGTTCGGATCACCGTTCGACATGCGGTTGCGTTACCCGACCGTCGCCTGGCGGACCGGCGCCTCGGGAAGGTCGATGCCAAAACAGCGTTGATAATACTCGGCCACGGTCGGGCGCTCGACCTCGTCACATTTGTTCAGGAAGCTGAGCCGGAAGGCGGTGGTCATGTCGCCGAAGATCGTGGTGTTCTCGGCCCAGGTGATCACCGTCCTTGGCGACATCACCGTCGACAGATCGCCAGACATGAAGCCCTTGCGGGTCAGGTCGGCCATCCGCACCATGCCGGCGACGGTCTCACGTCCTTCGGCGGTGTCATAGTCTGTCAGCTTCGCCGCAACGATCCCGACCTCGTCCTCATGCGGCAGATAGTTCAGGGTCGAGACAATCGACCAGCGGTCCATCTGGCCCTGGTTGATCTGCTGCGTGCCGTGATACAGGCCGGTGGTGTCGCCAAGGCCGACCGTGTTCGCAGTGGCGAACAGCCGGAAGCTGGGATTGGGATGGATCACCCGGTTGGTGTCCAGAAGGGTGAGCTTGCCGTCGACCTCGAGAACGCGCTGGATGACGAACATCACATCCGCGCGGCCGGCGTCATATTCGTCAAACACGATGGCCACCGGGTTCTGCAGTGCCCAGGGAAGGATGCCTTCACGGAACTCGGTCACCTGCTTGCCCTCACGAAGGACGATGGCGTCCTTGCCGATCAGGTCGATACGGCTGATATGGCTGTCCAGATTGACCCGGATACAGGGCCAGTTCAGGCGTGCCGCGACCTGTTCGATATGGGTTGATTTGCCGGTGCCGTGATAGCCCTGGATCATCACCCGCCGGTTGTGGCCGAAGCCGGCCAGAATCGCCAGTGTGGTGTCATGGTCGAACTGGTAGGCCTCGTCAATGGAGGGCACATATTCCGAGCTCTGCGAAAAGGCAGGCACGGTCATGTCGACATCAAGGCCAAACACCTCTCTCACATTGATCGTCGTGTCAGGCGCTGGCAGCGAGTGGGCGTTCATTTTGGTCATTGTCTGTTCGTTAGGCATAAATTCAGTTCTCCGAAAGCAGCCGCACCTACGGCATTAGGTCAGGACATGGTTGGTGTGGCAGTGCTTTGCAATGATTTGCGAATCAAATCATAAGCCAGATTGATCTCTTTTAGACGTTCCTCGGCCCCGGCGTCACCCCCATTTGTATCCGGGTGATTTTCCTTGGCCAGCTGTTTGTACTGCGCCTTGACCGCATTGAAATCGGACACCGGCTCCATGCGGAGCGTTTTCCAGGCCTGACGTTCTTCCGGGCTGAGCTGGCGCTGTTGCGCCGTGCCATTTGCCCGTGCTTCGAAATCGAACAGGCCGGTATGGTCCTCGAAGATCTCTTCGGCAGGCTTGCCGGTGGCGAATTTCCAGCTCGGGCGTTCCCAGGTGGTGGCGCGGCGGATTTCCGCCTCCAGCGCGGCCCCCTGAAGCCCTTCATAGTAGTTCCAGGATTTGTTGTAGGCGCGCACATGTTCAAGACAGAACCAGATATAGTCGCGAAGGGCATCGCGCGAGCGGGGCGCCGGATAATGTGCCTCGGCGGTGCATCCCTCGGCTTCGCACAGACGGGTGCGGCCGGCGGCGGGCTCGCCGTCGGCATCCGAGAATCCGTCGGACTGGCCGCCGGTCCTTGTCCCGGACATGCCGGGAATCTTTGCCTCTGGTCTGGAGGGGCGTCTCATAATATGGTCCATCATAGTGACCCGCCACATGCAGGCAATCAAAACCCCCAAGCCGGAGATAGCACATGACCATGGCCGATGCCATAGCGACAAAGCTGAAAGATGCGCTTTCGCCACGCCATATCGAGGTGCTGGATGTCAGTCACAAACATGCCGGCCATGCTGGCTGGCGCGAAGGGGGTGAGACGCATTTCGAGGTGACGATGACAGCGGACGCCTTTGCCGGAAAGAGCCGCGTCGAATGCCACCGCATGGTCAACCACATTCTTGCCGACGAACTGGCCAGCACTGTGCACGCGTTGCAGCTGCAGCTGTCCTCCTGACGTCGGCCCGGATCTCTGGCCCGGATACCTGACTCGGATCTCTAGTCGTCCACCGCATAGGCGATGCAGCTGTTCGCCATCGCGCTGGCGCGTTCCTTGCTGCGTGCTGTCACCGTTTCCATGCCGGTGCTGGCAACCGTCTGACGGCGCTGCCGGGCGTCCTCGCCATAGCGGGTCTGGAAGGCGATGGTGCCCACCACGCCCATCAGCTCGGTGATATGGGTGCAGCCATGCCGCCCCCCGATTGCCGCCGCCACCTTTCGGCGCCATCCCGGTCCGATGGTCAGCCCGACAATGTGTTGGAACGCATCATTCGCCGTCGGGCATATGGCGTAGGGGCCGGCAATGGTCAGCGCTTCGGCGGCATGAACCTTCATGTCACGATCCACGGTCACCCGCACCTTCATGTGATGCACATACTGGTCGGGGGTGACATCGCCGCGAAATTCGGTGGGGAAGGGATAGGACTTGTTGTCGGTCATCTCCGCCTCGATGTCGAACAGCCCATCCTCGCGGACAAAGCCGTTGCAGCTGACGCGGCGGTTATGCACTTCCTCGCGCGGGACCGGCTGGCTTAGCTCGGTCGGATGGTTCGCCCCGTAGGGGGTGGCTGGCTTATCCATGTTTCGTGCTCCAGAGTCGCAGGCTTGTCACCTTGTTGCCTTCGCGTTTCAGAATTCTGAAACGGATATTGTGAAAGCGGAATTCCTGGCCGGGGTTCGGTATCGTCCGGCTTTCAAACAGTACCAGACCGGCGATGGTCGAGGCATCTTCATCGGGAAGCTGCCAGCCAAGGGCGCGGTTCAGATCGCGGATGGTGACGCTGCCATCGACAATCCATGATCCGTCTGCCTGAGCCGTCAGGCCGACAAGGTCGATATCATGCTCGTCATCAATGTCACCGACGATTTCCTCTAGGATATCCTCCAGCGTGACAATGCCCTGCAGGTCGCCATATTCATCGACCACAACGGCAAAATGTTCACGCCGGGACCGGAAGGCCTGGAGTTGGTCGAACAGCAGGGTCGTCTCGGGCACGAAATAGGGATCGCTGGCGATGCCCTGGACAAGTTCGCGTCCGGTGGTGGCGCGCTGGGCCTCCTCGTCTTTCGCCGCCGGGGCACGTCCAACCGCACGAAGCAGATCCTTGACATGAAGAACGCCGATGATGTTGTCCGGGTTGCCGGAATAGACAGGGTGGCGGGTGTGCGGCGATGACAGGACTTCGCGGAGAAGCGAATCCAGATCATCGTCGGCATCGACCATCTTCACGCCGGCGCGGTGCGTCATGATCTGCTCAACGGTGAGCTCGTTCAGGTCGAGCACCGAGGACAGCATCGCCTGCGTCTCACGGTCATCAGCATCACCGTCGGCACCGTGAAGCTCGATCATCCCGCGAAGTTCTTCCTCGCGGTCGGAATCATCCGTGCGGCGCTTGCCGATCAGACTGTTTGCCAGAACGCTGAGCGCCATCGACAGTGGCCTGAGAAGCAGCACGACGACGCGCACGGGCGGTGCGATCATCAGCGCGTATTTGTCAGAATGGGTCAGCGCGTAGGTCTTCGGCATGACCTCGGCAAACACCACCAGGATCACGGTCATGGTGATCGTCGCCCAGACAACCCCGGCATCATCAAGGATGGAAATGAAGACCGATGTCGCCAGGGCAGAAGCGATCACATTCACAGCGTTGTTGCCGATCAGGATCGAGCCGATCAGCCCCTCGCGGTCATCGCGAAGCCGCTCGACAAGCATGGCGCGCCGGTTGCCCTTGCCGGCAAGCTGGCGCATGCGGGCATCCGATGCCGCGGTCAGTGCGGTCTCGGCACTGGAAAAGAAGGCCGATGCCAGAATCAGCAGAAAGATCACCAGAACAAGGGTCAGAATGTCACCGCTCATCGGCTGTCATCCAGCACGGTGCGAAGCGTCTCTTCGGGCACATCATCACTCACAAAACTGTTGCCGATGCCGCGCGGTACGACAAACCGCATCTGGCCGCGACGGGCCTTCTTGTCACGGCGCATGATGTCGATCAGCTGGTCATTGCTGGCATCGGCCGCCGGGCTGTCCGCAAGACGTGTGACCAGGCCACACCCTGCCAGATGGGCGTGGACGCGCCCCCGGTCCTGACCGGTGCACAGCTGCAAGGCGCTCGCCAGATCATAGGCAAGGGCCATGCCGGTGCCGACCGCCTCTCCATGAAGCAGCGTGCCGTCATAGCCGCACACGGCTTCAAGCGCGTGGGCAAAGGTATGGCCAAGATTGAGAAGCGCCCGCTGGCCGGCCTCGCGTTCGTCAGCTTCGACAATGCGCGCCTTTGCCTGGCATGAGGTGGTCACGGCATGTGCCAGCGCGGCATCGTCGCGCGCCATCACACCGGTGCCGTTCGCCTCGAGCCATTCAAAGAAGGCGGCATCGCCGAGCAATCCGTATTTCACCACCTCGGCATAGCCGGCGCGAAGCTCGCGGTCGGCAAGCGTGTCGAGGCTCGCCATATCGGCCAGTACCGCACGCGGCTGGTGGAAGGCGCCGATCAGATTTTTGCCGGCAGCGGCATTGACCCCGGTCTTCCCGCCCACCGAGCTGTCAACCTGCGCCAGCAATGTTGTCGGCACCTGAATAAAGTCAACGCCGCGCAGAAGGCTTGCAGCGGCAAACCCGGCCAGATCGCCGATCACCCCGCCGCCAAGCGCGACAAGCACCACATCCCGGTCAACACCGAGTGCCAGAATGTCCTCGAGAAGTGTCGCCAGAGCCGGCATCGACTTGCTGGCCTCTCCGGACGGAACCGTCAGACTGTCAACGCGCCGGCAGGCACGCTCGCAGGCGGCCTTCAGCGCCGGCAGATGAAGCGGAGCCACGGCGGCGTCACTTATGATCACGACATGCCTGTCCGCCAGCATGTCGCCCAGAATGTCGTCGGCGCGCCCGATCAGGCCGCGACCGACATGGATGTCGTAGGCGCGGGCCCCAAGACCAACGGTCAGCTTGGATTCTTTCTGCATAATGCTATGGCCTATGTGACCGTCAGATGCCTGTCAAGGGCGCGAAGCACCGCGTTGGTCGCGGCCGGCGCCGACAACTCGTCGGTCTTCACGGTGATATGCGCCTTGCCGTAGTCGCCAGCGCGGGATTCGGCTAGCCTGCGAAGGGTCTGCAGCGGGTCGTCACTGTGAAGCAACGGGCGGCTGCCAACCGATCCGATGCGCGAGATCAGCGTTTCCGGCTCGGCGTAAAGCCAGACCACGATGCTGTTCTCGCACAGCAGCCGTGCCGTGGATTCGGCGCAGATCGCCCCGCCGCCAGTCGACAGGATGATGGGACCGGAAGTGAACTCCGCCTCGATGGCCGTCCGTTCCATCTCGCGGAACTTTGCTTCTCCGGCAATTTCGAAAATTTCGGCAACGCTGATTCCGGCCGCGGCCTCGACACGGCTGTCACTGTCGACAAAGGGCAGGTCGAGAACGCGCGCCAGCCGGCGACCGACAAGTGACTTGCCGCTCCCCATCATGCCGACCAGTGCGATCGGCCTGTCCAGCAGTTCTCTCAGCCGTGACGGCTCTGGCATCGTGTTACGTCCTTCGGGCATGGCGCGCCATCCTGCCCGACATGAACATCTGCTGCAACCATGCCGGCTACGCGGGCAGGTGCTGACGCCGCCGCTTGCCCTAATACAGACATATTCTTGCCATAGACGAGGACGATCGTGACCCTGCAAAGATCATGGCGGTGGCATCAGAATGCCCTGCTGTCCAGGCCGAATGGCGGAGCGAACATGAATCGAATTGGTATTGTTTTGGTGGTGGTGGCCGGCCTTGTGGCTGCCGGTTTGATCGCGTTGTCGGCATGGCAGATCCCGGCGCCGACCGTCGTCGTGAACAAGGTCGTCCCTGATGAAAATCTTCCGAAATAAGCAGCACCCACACCGCCTCTCGACACTTGCCAGCCTGACCGTCGGGGTTGCGTTGCTTGTCTCGATGCCGGCTTTTGCGCAGCGGACAACCGGTCCCGGCACGAGCAGTGGTGCGACTAGTGACACGAACAGCAATACGCGCGGTGGTCCGGTCGATCTTCTGGCAACCATTACCGCCAGTGGCACCGACAACAGCAGCGCCAACGCGAATGCCGCGGCAGCCCCCGTTATCGGATCGATAGATGAGGCCATCGAGGCGATTTCAGACGATAGCGGGTCCGATGCTGACACCACAGGGGATGCCGTGGCGCCAGCGTCGGCGACCCTGACCGTCAATGACTCGCCCTCAACGCCATCGACCCAGGCGGTGACTGACAGCGCATCTGATACCGTTTCCGAAACAGCATCTGGCACCGCTTCTGACACTATGGCCGGTGACGACGGCACGGCCACCGCCACGGTGAGCCTGACGCGCGGGACAGTTGTCACCAGCTTTGGCGTCGCGGATATCGGGCTGGAGCCCTCTGGCGAAGATGCTGCCAG
>NTKV01000030.1 GCA_002457745.1 SAR116 cluster bacterium MED-G06
TGGTGCCCAGGAGAAGACTCGAACTTCCACGGCCTAATGGCCACTGGCACCTGAAGCCAGCGCGTCTACCAATTCCGCCACCTGGGCATCGGGGCGCGGCGGGAAGCCCGCCGAGGGAGGCGCGCAGAATAGCCGTAAGGCCGGTCTTGTCAACCGAATCCGTATGGTGACTGAAATGCGGGAGCCAGAGCGCCGGCCGCGCCAATTCCGCACTGGACGGAACAGGGTGCTTGCCGCTATCTAAGGGCATCTGTGTAACGAAGATCAGCTGGCACGGATGCGGGAGGAACAGCATGGACAAGACAGTTGCAGTCATCGGCGGTTCCGGCTTTATCGGGCGCGCCGTCATCGAGAGGCTGGCGCGCGACGGCATGCGTGTGATCGCGCTGTGCCGCAACGCCGAAAAGGCAAAATTCCTGAAAACCATGGGTGTCGTTGGCCAGGTCACAGTCGTTGCCGGCAATGTGCTCAACGAGGATGATCTTGAGAAGGTGATCGCCCCTGCCGACGCCGTGATCAATCTGATCGGCATCCTGGCCGAAGGCGGGTCACAGCGTTTTGACGCGCTCCAGGGCGAGCTGCCGGGCCGCATTGGCACGCTGGCGGCCACGCACGGGCTGGAAAGCGTGGTTCATGTCTCGGCCATCGGCGCGGACACCGCGTCAGCCAGCAACTATGCGCGCAGCAAGGGGGCCGGCGAGGCGGCGCTTCATGCCGCGTTTCCGAAGGCGGTGATTCTGCGCCCCTCGATCGTGTTTGGCCCGCGTGACAGTTTCTTCAACCGCTTTGCCGGGCTGGCAATGCTGGCCCCGGGCCTGCCGCTTCCTGGCGGTGGCAAGATGCGGATGCAGCCTGTTTATGTCGGTGATGTTGTCGAGGCCGTGATGGTGGCGCTTGGTGTCCGGGCCGCGCCAAAGACACGTGGCAAGACCATCGAGGGCGGCGTGTTCGAGCTTGGTGGCCCGGATGTCTACAGTTTTGCCGATCTGATGCGGGTGACGCTGCGCGCGATCAACCGCCGCCGGCTGTTGATCCCGGTGCCGCTGCCGCTGATGTCGCTTGGCGCGGTCTTTACCGGCCTGCTGCCGAACCCGCCATTGACCGTTGATCAGGTCAGGCTGCTGGCGATGGACAATGTCGTCGGTCACGGGTCGCGGGGGCTTGATGAACTGGGGATCACCCCGACGCCGGTGGCAGCGATCATTCCCAGCTATCTTGGCTGCTTCCGCCCCGGCGGGCAGTTCTCCAGGCGCTAGTCGGGGTCAGACAGCGCCGCTGGCGGTGGCCAGCAGCAATGCGCCGCCAAGGACCATCCTGTACCAGACAAAAATGCGGAAGTCGGCGCGCGCCAGCCAGCGCATCATCCAGCCAATCGCCAGCAGCGCGAATCCGAAAGACAGCAGCACGACGATGAGCGCGTCGAGACCGAGCGCGGCATCGCCGTCAGCTGCGATATCAAGCCCTTTCAGGAGGCCGGCGCCGGCAATGGTCGGAATCGACAGCAGCAGCGAGAAACGTGCTGCCGCCACCCGCCCGATACCCAGATAACGTGCCGCCGTCATGGTTACACCCGAACGGGAGGCACCGGGAATCAGCGCCAGACACTGGCTCAGCCCGATCAGGACCGCGCCGCCAAACCGCATGTCGGTGATGCTGCGCGTCACGCTGCCGATCCTGTCGGCATGCCAGAGCACCCCGGCAAATACCAGATTGGCGATGGCCAGCGTGCGTATGTCGGTCATCCAGGCGGGGTCGATCTCGTTGACGACATAGCCAACCGCGAACACCGGCACGGTCGCCAGGGCAAGCAGAAGGATCAGGCGTCGCTGTTCAGGATCGCCGCCGGCCCGCAGCGCCATCAGCATGGCCATCAGGTCACGCCGGAAATAGAGAAGAACGGCGCCAAGGGTGCCAACATGCGCCGCCACATCAATGGCTCGCCCCTGATAGGGCTGGTCCGTCAGCAGCGGGATCAGCGCCAGATGCCCCGAGGAGGAAACCGGCAGGAACTCGGTCAGCCCCTGAACGGCGGCGACAAGAACCAGAAGCAGAAATGGCATGGCGGGTCTCCAGACGACAGGCTGCCGGGCGTGAAAACACCTAGCCCCAATGCCGGCATGCCGTCAAACACGCATTTGCGTATCGCAAGCTGTGGGTGGGGTAAGCTTTGTGTGGGGCAGGCGATGGGCGTCCGCTGTATAGGTCCGAAACGGACCTAAAAACGACAGAATTGGTCTGTTCACGCGAATTTGAAGGAATCAGACTTGCGTTTCCCGTCCAAAAAGGGTAACGATTGTTGACTTTTCATGACGCGGTGCTGTGCCAGGCCCGCCCTGTGCGCGGGGCGGAGGCAACAGGGTCGCGTCTTTATCGTCTCAAGGGATGAAGGACAACGCGATGTCTGACAAAATGCTGACGTTCGTGAACACGGACAAGGAAATGCCGGAAAAGCGCGGCGCTGGTGACCGGGTTGGCGATTTCGATGAAATCTACAACGAGTTCGATATCAGCTCTGCGGAAACGCAGGCCTCGCGCTGCTCGCAATGCGGTGTTCCGTTCTGTCAGATCAACTGTCCGCTTCACAACAATATTCCGGACTGGCTGATGCTGACCGCCGAGGGCCGTATGGAAGAGGCCTACCAGATGTCGGCGCAGACCAACAACATGCCCGAAATCTGCGGTCGCATCTGTCCTCAGGACCGGCTCTGCGAAGGCAGCTGTGTGATCGAGAAGGGGTTTGAATCGGTCACCATCGGCGCGGTGGAAAAACACATCACCGAAACAGCCTTCGAGAATGGCTGGGTGAAGCCGCCACAACCTGTATCCGAGCGTGGCGAATCGGTTGGCATCATCGGCGCCGGGCCAGCTGGCCTCGCCGCTGCCGACATGCTCCGCCAGAAGGGCTATCAGGTCACCATCTATGACCGCTATGACCGCGCCGGCGGGCTGCTGATCTATGGCATCCCGGGCTTCAAGCTGGAAAAGCATGTGGTGCAGCGGCGTCACAAGCTTCTTGAGGATGGTGGTGTTACCTTCCGTCTGAACTGCAATGTCGGCACAGACATCACCTTCGACGAAATTCGCGCGGCGCATGACGCGGTGCTGATCGCCACCGGTGTCTACAAGGCGCGAGACATCGGCGTGCCGGGCGTCGGGCTTGGCGGCGTGGTGCCGGCACTGGATTACCTGACAGCCTCCAACCGCAAGAGCCTTGGTGACGAGGTTGCCGAATTCGACAGTGGCGTGCTGAATGCCGAGGGCCGCGATGTCGTGGTTGTCGGTGGTGGTGATACGGCCATGGACTGTGTTCGCACCGCCATCCGCCAGAAGGCGAAGTCCGTGACCTGCCTTTATCGCCGCGACCGCGCCAATATGCCGGGATCGCAGCGCGAGGTCGCCAACGCCGAAGAAGAGGGCGTCGATTTCCGCTGGCTGTCTGCCCCGCAGGCGTTTCTTGGCGACAACCATGTTCGTGCCGTCCAGGCGCAGCGCATCCATCTTGGCCAGCCTGACGCCACCGGCCGTCAGGTGCCACAGACCATCGAGGGGTCTTCCCATGACATCCCGGCTGATCTTGTGATCAAGGCTCTTGGCTTTGATCCGGAGGATCTTCCGACGATGTTCGGCGCTGCGGATCTGGAGGTGTCCAAATGGGGCACCATCGGCGTCGACTGGCGCACCATGATGACGAACATGCCAGGCGTCTTTGCCGCCGGTGACATCGTCCGCGGTGCCTCCCTCGTTGTCTGGGGCGTCCGTGACGGCCGCGATGCCGCCGCTTCGATCGATTCCTACATCATGGCGCAGAGTGAAGCGCCGCGCGCCGCAGCTGCCGGCGCCTAAATCTGAGCCAGAGCCATAAAGGACTGTCATCATGATGAAAAAGAGCTTCAACGAGGCCCATTATCTCGCCCGCCGTGCCCGCAATGAGGCCCGGCTGACCGATGCCGGCATCTACGGCCCGGAAATGGAACATGATGCCTGTGGTGTCGGTTTTGTCGCCGCCCGTGATGGCAAGCCGACCCGCGCGGTGGTCGATGCCGCTATCGAGGCGCTTCAGGCCATCTGGCACCGTGGGGCTGTCGATGCCGACGGAATGACCGGTGATGGCGCGGGTATCCATATCGAGATTCCGCGCGACTTCTTCATCGAGCATATCGCCCGCACCGGCCATGATGATGATGGGGGCCGCCTTGCCGTTGGCATGGTGTTCCTGCCGCGTACCGATCTTGCCGCGCAGGAGCGCTGCCGCTGTATCGTCGAGCAGGAAATTCTGGCGGTGGGTCACGTGATCTATGGCTGGCGGCAGGTTCCTGTCGACACGCACGCCCTTGGTGACAAGGCGAATGCCACCCGTCCGGAAATCGAGCAGATCATGTTCTCGATGCCGGCCGATATCGATGAGGAAGAAGCCGAGCGCCAGCTCTATGTCGTGCGCCGCCGCATCGAACAGGCGGTGACGGCAGAGCTGATCACCGATTTCTACATCTGCTCGATGTCGAGCCGCTCGATCATCTACAAGGGGATGTTCCTTGCCGAGCAGGTGACAGCCTTCTTCCCGGACCTGCTGGACACGCGTTTCGTGTCGTCCTTCGCCATCTATCACCAGCGCTATTCGACCAACACCATGCCAACCTGGAAGCTGGCGCAGCCGTTTCGTGTGCTGGCGCATAATGGCGAGATCAACACCATCCGTGGCAACCAGAACTGGATGACCTGCCATGAAGACCGGATGGCCTCCGATGTCTTCGGCGATGCCATCGAGGACCTGAAGCCGGTGATTGGCAAGGGCAGCTCGGATTCCGCCGCCCTTGATGCCGTCTTCGAGCTTATGGGCCATGGCGGACGCACGCTCCCGATGGTGAAGACGATGATGATTCCGGCCGCCGTCGATGTTGGCGGTGATGATGATCTCGCCAAGCTCTACGCCTATTGCAATTCGGTGATGGAACCCTGGGATGGCCCGGCGGCGATTGCTGCCTATGCCAATGACTGGGTCATTGCCGGCCTCGACCGGAACGGCCTGCGTCCGATGCGCTATGTCGTGACCGATGACGGTCTGGTCATTGCCGGGTCGGAAACCGGCATGGTTGTCGTGCCTGAGGAACGCATCATCGAGCGCGGCCGTATCGGTCCGGGCCAGATGATGGGAATCGATCTGCGGCGTGGCGCGATGTTCACCAATGACGAGCTGAAGGCGGAGCTTGCCGCAAAGCGTGACTGGGGCAAATGGACCGGTCGTGCCCAGCAGATGGAAGCTGTGCTGGCCCGCAATGGCGGCAAGAGCCCGGAGCGGATGCCGTCGCTGGAGGTGCGCCGCCGCCAGATGATGGCTGGCTGGACGATGGAGGATCTGGAGCTGATCCTTCACCCGATGGCCGCCGGCGGCAAGGAAGCCATCGGGTCAATGGGTGATGATACGCCGCTTGCGGTGCTGTCGAACCGCTATCGGGGCCTGCATCATTTCTTCCGGCAGAATTTCTCGCAGGTGACCAACCCGCCGATCGACAGCCTTCGCGAGCGCCATGTGATGACGCTGCGCACACGGCTTGGCAATCTTGGCAACATTCTGGATGAGGCGCCGGAGCAGTGTGACCATCTGCTGCTGAACTCGCCGGTGCTGACGGTGCCGGAATGGGACGCGCTTTTGTCCTATCTTGGTGACAAGGCAGCGGTCATCGACTGCACCTTCGACACTGACGGGCCGGATGATTTTACCGCCGCGCTGGACCGGATCGCGAGTGAGGCCGAAGAGGCCGTCCGTTCGGGATGCGAGCATGTGATGCTCTCGGATCGCGGTGTGTCCGACACACGTGGTCCGATCCCGATGATCCTGGCCACAGGCGCGGTGCATTCGCATCTTGTCCGCCAGCAGCTCCGCACCTTTGCCTCGGTCAATGTGGCCACTGGCGAGTGCCTCGATGTTCATCATTTCGCGGTTCTGATCGGCGTCGGGGCGACCACCATCAATGCCTATGTCGCCGAAGAAGCCATTGCCGAGCGGCATGACCGTGGGCTGTTGACCGGCCTGACCCTTCCCGACACTGTCGCCAACTACCGCAAGGCGGTCGAGGACGGCTTGTTGAAGATCATGTCGAAGATGGGCATTTCGGTCATCGCCTCCTATCGCGGTGGCTATAACTTCGAGGCGCTTGGCCTGTCGCGTGCGCTTGTGGCGAAATATTTCCCGCCCATGTCGTCGCGCATTTCCGGCCTTGGCCTGACCGGCATCGCGGCCCGTGTCACCGACATGCACCGCAAGGCCTTCGAGGCAGCCGACGCGATCCTTCCGGTTGGCGGCTTCTTCCGCTATCGCCGGTCCGGTGAGCGTCACGCCTTTGACGGTCAACTGATCCATGCGATGCAACATGCCTGTGACACCGGCTCCTATGAAAGCTGGAAAAAATACGCGGCGCTTGTCGGAAGCCAGGGACCGATCAACCTCCGCGACCTGATGGATTTCAAGACCGGACGCGAATCGATGAAGATCGAGGATGTCGAATCCATCACCCGCATCCGCAAGCGGCTTGTGTCGCCCGGCATCTCGCTTGGCGCCCTCAGCCCCGAAGCGCATGAGACGCTGTCGATCGCGATGAACCGCATTGGTGCGAAATCCGATTCCGGCGAAGGCGGCGAGGATCCGGCACGCTTCCAGCTTCGCGAGAATGGCGACAACCCGTCGAGCGCGATCAAGCAGATTGCCTCTGGCCGGTTTGGCGTGACCGCGGAATATCTGAACAGCTGCAAGGAAATCGAGATCAAGGTGGCCCAGGGCGCGAAGCCCGGCGAGGGTGGCCAGCTTCCGGGGATCAAGGTCGACAGCCTGATCGCACGGCTGCGGCACTCGACCCCCGGTGTGACCCTGATTTCGCCACCGCCACACCATGACATCTACTCGATCGAGGATCTGGCACAGCTGATCTATGACCTGAAGCAGATCAATCCGGACGCAAAAGTCTGTGTGAAGCTTGTCGCCTCGACCGGCATCGGCACGATCGCTGCCGGTGTGGCCAAGGCAAAAGCCGACGCCATTCTGGTATCCGGCCATGGCGGCGGCACCGGCGCCAGCCCGCAATCCTCGATCAAGCATGCCGGTCTGCCCTGGGAGATGGGCCTGTCCGAGGTGCATCAGGTTCTGTCCATGAACGACCTTCGCAACAAGGTGGTGCTGCGCACCGACGGCGGTCTGAAGACGGGCCGCGACATCGTCATGGCGGCGATGCTTGGCGCCGATGAATATGGCATCGGCACCTCGGCGCTGATCGCCATGGGATGCATCATGGTGCGCCAGTGTCATTCCAACACCTGCCCTGTCGGCGTCTGTACGCAGCGCGATGACCTTCGTGCGAAGTTCGAGGGCACCCCGGAAAAGGTGGTGCAGCTGTTCACGCATCTTGCCGAGGAAGTTCGCGAGATCCTGGCTCGGCTCGGCTTCTCCACTCTGGAGGAGGTGATTGGCCGTACCGATCTTCTGACCCAGGTCAGCCGCGGTGATGCCGCGCTTGACGATCTGGATCTGAACCCGCTTCTGGTGCAGGCCGAGCGGGACACCAAGGTCGGCAGCCCGCGTGACCGTGACCGCGAGGCGGTTCCGGATACGCTCGACGCGCTGATGGTGCGTGATGCCGCGACAGCGCTACAGTTCGGATCGAAGATGCAGCTCTCCTACAATGTCGAGAACACGCAGCGCGCCATTGGCACGCGCCTGTCCTCGCACATTGTCCGCAAGTTCGGCATGACCGGTCTTCGTGAGGATCACATCTCGGTCCGGCTTCGCGGCACCGCTGGCCAGTCGCTTGGCGCTTTCGCCACACAGGGTCTGCGGCTGGAAGTGATCGGCGATGCCAACGACTATGTCGGCAAGGGTCTGTCAGGCGGCACCATCATTGTTCGCCCGTCAGCGTCCGCGGCCTTTGTCGCGCATGAGAACACGATCATTGGCAACACCGTCCTTTATGGTGCCACGTCGGGCAAGATGTTTGCCGCTGGCCAGGCTGGCGAACGGCTGTGTGTCCGTAACTCGGGCGCGACTGCGGTGGTCGAGGGGGCCGGCACCAACGCCTGTGAATATATGACCGGCGGGCGTGTCGTGATCCTTGGCGAGGTTGGAGACAATTTCGGGGCCGGCATGACCGGCGGCATGGCCTTCATCTATGACCCGAACAGCACCTTCGAGGAGCGGGTAAATCCGGCAAGCCTCGAGGTCTTGCGGATCGGTACGGCGCATTGGGAAGCCGAGCTGAAATCACTTGTCGAGGCACATGCCGCGGCGACGGATTCAGCGCTGGCGGCCCGGTTGCTGAATGAATGGGATGTCGAGATCGGCAAGTTCTGGCAGGTTGTGCCGACGGAAATCGTCGCGCGTCTCGATATGCCGCTGTCCGACGAGGCAGAGGTGCGTGCCGGCGGTGACACGCCGGCCTGATGTCCGCCTGACCCTGACCCTTGTCCGTGCCCTTGTCCTTGCCGTTGTCCGTGCCCTTGTCCTTGCCTGTTGTCTGGTGTGATGATTTCGGCTAAGTCGATGTTATGTCCGAAATTTCTCTCCAAACAGATGCTGATCTGCCGGCCATTGAAAGCCTGATGGCCGAGGCCTTTGGCCCGAAACGTCACAGCCGGTCTGTCTGGCAGTTGCGCCCGGGGTCACCTGTGGCTGATCTGTGCCTCGTCATCCGCTCGGAGGGCGAGACCGTGGGCTCCTTGCGGTTCTGGGAAGTGATGCTTGGTGCGCAGCGTATCCTGCTTCTGGGACCGCTTGCCGTGCGGCCGGGTGAGCGCGGGCGCGGGTTTGGTCGTGACCTGATCACCGCGGCGCTGGACCGGGCCAAGGGCGGCCCGTGGTCGCTGGTGCTGGTGTCCGGCGAGGTGGATTACTACCCGAAATTCGGCTTTGTCCCCGCCGCGCCGCATGGGCTGGACTGGCCCGGGTTCATCGAACCCGAGCGGTTACAGTTTTTTGAGCTTCAGGATGGCGCGCTGGCCGCCCTGCCGCCGGGGCCACTTGCCGTGAGGGCGCTTCCCGGCTAGGGTTCGCGCACGACGTTCAGGCAAGACAGGCAACCCATCATAGCCCATGCGCATCCTGCACCATCATCCCCTCTATGGCGCCTCGCGCACTGTCAGGCTGCTTCTTGCCGAACGAAATCTCGTATTTCTGCCAAAGATGGAAAACCCGTGGGAACGGCATGAGGAATTCCTCACCCTGAATCCGGCTGGTGATGTCCCGGTGCTGGTGACCGAGGACGGGGTGGTCCTGTCCGGCACCATGGTTATCGCCGAGTTTCTGGAGGAAACCGAGGATGAAGGCACAAGTCTGATCTGGGGAAGCGCTTCGGAGCGCGCCGAAATCCGCCGGCTGACCCACTGGTTCGAGCAGAAATTCGTTCGTGAGGTTGGTGCGCCGTTGCTGAACGAGCGCTATATCAAACGTGTGGCGGCGCGTGGCAACCCTTCGTCCGAAGTGATGCGCGCCGCGATGACAAACCTTCATATCCATCTGGACTATATTGACTGGCTTGCGGAGCAGGGAAACTGGCTGGCCGGAAAGGCAATGTCGCTTGCCGATCTGGCGGCGGCAGCGCATCTGTCGGTCACCGACTATTTTGGTGATGTCGACTGGGACCGCCATCCGGAGGCAAAGGAGTGGTACGCCAAGATCAAGTCGCGTCCGTCCTTCCGCGATCTTCTGGCCGACGTTGTGGCGGGGCTGGCGCCGGCGCAAAATTACGGCAATCTGGATTTCTAGGTGATCCTGCCGACCATCCGGTCGAGCGCGCCGCGCAGGATCGCCAGCTGGTCCGGTTCGGAAAAGCGGTGTCCGGCTTCCTTGACCAAGGTCACTTCCACATCGGTGCTGGCAAGGCATGCAGCTGTCTGCGTAGCCGTCTGCCAGGGCACCTCTTCATCCTTCATGCCATGAAGAAGGTGCACCGGACAGGCGATGTCCAGCCCGCCGCGAAGCCGCAGATTGTTCCGGCCATCAGTGATCAGGTGCCAGGGATATTTCACCGGCGCGTCGGCATAGGGGTTGGGAAGCGCGATCACACCGTCGGCCTCGATCCGGCGACGCTGTTCGTCGGTGAATTCGGCCCAGAGAAGGTCTTCGGTGAAATCCGGTGCTGCGGCGATGCCGATCAGCCCGGCCACCCGGTCGGGGCGCGCCAATGCCACATTCAGCATCAGCCAGCCACCAAGCGACGAGCCGACAAGGATCTGTGGCCCTTCGGTCAGCGCGTCGAGGGCGGCAAGGCTGTCCGCCGTCCAGCTGGAGATATTGCCATCAAGGAAATCTCCGCTCGACAGGCCATGACCGCGATAGTCGAAGCGGAGGAAGGATCGTCCGGCCTGGCCGGCCCAGGCCTCTGCCTCGAGCGCCTTTGTGCCGTCCATATCCGAGCCGTGGCCGCACAGGAACATGACGCCGATGTCAGTCCCGCTGCCGCCGCCGGCAGCCTTGCGATAGGCAAGGCGCTCATTCCCGTTTATGTCGAGGTAGTCGGGTGGCCCAATCTCTGCCATGTTCATTCCGCGAAAACTCCTCTCGAAATTCGTATAAGGCAATGCTATCACGCCTCGATGGAGATGCCTCATGACCACTAACGCGCGGACATCCCGCTTCGTCAAGTCACACAGTCGAAACGGCAACGGCCCGGTGATTGTCCAGCTGGTGCCGGCGCTTGTCCGCGGCGGTGTCGAGCGCGGCACGATCGAGATGGCGCGCGCCATCATCGAGGCTGGCGGCCATGCTGTGGTGATTTCCGGCGGTGGTCCGATGGTCCGGCATCTTGACCGGCTTGGTGCCACCCATCACCAGATTCCGGTTGGTGTGAAGAACCCGCTGTCCTGGGGCGCGCTACGCCGACAGGTGCGTCGTGTGCTTGTTGATGAAGGGGCAGATATCGTTCATGTCAGGTCGCGTATGCCTGCCTGGATCGCGCTGCCGGCAGCCAAGTCGCTGGGGCTGATCACTGTCAGCACCATTCATGGCCGGTTCCAGAACAGCAGCATGCTGAAGCGGATTTTCAATGGCAAGATGCTGATGGCCGATCATATCATCGCCATCTCGGACTATGTGAAATCACAGATCGAGCGGCAGTTTGGCGAGAAGGGCAAACAGCTGAGTGTGGTGGCGCGTGGCGTCGATACCGACGTGTTCGACCCTGCTGCCGTGGCGCAGTCACGGGTCATCCGGTTTGTTGACACCATCGCGCTTCCCGAGGACCAGCCGGTCATCATGCTGCCGGCGCGGCCAACCGGCTGGAAAGGACATGAAATTCTGTTGGGGGCGTTGGCGAAGATTGCCGACCGGCCGTTCAACTGTGTCCTTCTTGGTGCCGCTGACGGAAAGCCGGCCTTCGTCGATCGCCTGACCCAGACCGGCATGAAGCTGGGGCTGGAAGGCCGGTTCCGGCTGACGCATGGCGTTGATGACATGCCGGCGGCGCTGATGGCGGCAGATATTGTGGTGATGCCCTCGGTGACGCCTGAACCGTTCGGGCGGGTCTCGCTCGAGGCGCAGGCCATGGGGCGCCTGGTGGTGGCCTTCGATCATGGCGGTGCGGCGGAATCCATTGTTCATGGCAAGACCGGGTGGCTGGCCACCCCGGTTGAAGAGGACAGCCTTGCTCAGTGCCTTGCCAAGGCCCTCGACTTCACAGCAAAGCAGCGTAAAACCATGGCGCTGGAAACGCGAAGTCACATCGAGGCCAACTTTTCGGCCGAGCTGATGTGCTCGAGAACCGTCGCCATCTATGCCAGGCTGTTGAAAGCCAGACACCAGAGCGGGAAATAGACTCACCACCGCCGTGCCAGACCGCTTGAGTTTCTGTGGGTCAGAAGCTAGGTTGCCCGACAAGCAGGGCAACCTGCCCGCCAGATTTTGCGACAGCAAGGATGACAGAGGCCCATGCCGACCGTAACCCTTCCCGACGGATCCACCCGAAGCTATGATGCGCCGGTCTCGCCAGCGACGATCGCCGCCGATATCGGCCCGGGTCTTGCCAAGGCCGCGATGCTGGCCGTTGTTGATGGGGAAGAATGGGATCTCACCCGCGACATCGAGACGGATTCCTCACTGTCACTGCTGACCGCCAAGGATGAGGCGATTCTTGCCACGATCCGGCATGACGCCGCGCATGTGATGGCCGAGGCTGTTCTGGAGCTTTATCCGGAGACGCAGGTGACCATCGGCCCGTCCATCGAGAACGGGTTCTATTACGATTTCCATCGCGAGGCGCCGTTCAGCGAGGATGATCTTGCCGCCATCGAGGCGCGCATGCACGAGATTGTCGACCGTGACGAACCGATCATCCGCAATGTCTGGAGCCGCGACGAGGCGGTGGCCTTCTACAAGAAGAACAACGAGCCGTTCAAGATCGAGCTTGTCGAGGCCATCCCGGCAGGCGAGACCGTGACCTTTTATCAGCAGGGCGATTTCATCGATCTGTGCCGGGGGCCGCATCTGGCCTCGACAGGCCGGATGGGTCATGCCTTCAAACTGATGAGTGTGGCGGGTGCCTACTGGCGCGGTGATTCAAACCGCCCGATGCTGCAGCGCATCTATGGCACTGCCTGGCGCACCGAAAAAGACCTGAACGCCTATCTCCACATGCTGGAGGAGGCCGAGAAGCGCGACCACCGCAAGCTTGGCAAGCAGTTGAACTTCTTCCATCTGCAGGAAGAGGCGGCAGGATCGGTGTTCTGGCATCCGAACGGCTGGACCATCTATCGCGAGATCGAGACCTATATGCGCCGCCGGCTGGAAGACGGTGACTATGCCGAGGTGAAGACACCGCAGCTTGTCGATCGTGCCTTGTGGGAGGCATCAGGCCACTGGGACAAGTTCCGCGAGAACATGTTCACCGCCGAGGCCGAGGATGACCGCACGCTGGCGCTGAAGCCGATGAACTGCCCCTGCCATGTGCAGATTTTCCGCCAGGGGATCAAATCCTATCGCGACCTGCCGCTGCGCATGGCCGAGTTCGGCTCCTGCCACCGGAATGAACCGTCGGGCGCGCTGCACGGCATCATGCGGGTGCGTGCCTTCACTCAGGATGACGCGCATATCTTCTGCACCGAGGACCAGATCACGGCTGAATCTGTCCGCTTCTGTGAATTGCTGCAATCCATCTATGCCGATTTTGGCTTCGAGGATGTCCGGGTGAAATTCTCCGACCGGCCGGACGTGCGCGCTGGCGAGGATGATGTCTGGGATCGCGCCGAGTCCGCGCTGACCGATGCCTGCGAGGCAGCCGAGCTTGCGACCACGCTGAACCCGGGCGAAGGCGCCTTCTACGGGCCGAAGCTTGAGTTTGTGCTGCGTGATGCCATTGGCCGCGACTGGCAATGTGGCACGCTTCAGGTTGATTTCGTGCTGCCGGATCGCCTTGACGCCGAATATGTGGCGGAAGATGGCAGTCGCCGCCGGCCGGTGATGCTGCATCGCGCCATTCTTGGGTCGCTGGAACGCTGGATCGGGATCATCATCGAACAGTATTCGGGTCGCATGCCGCCCTGGCTTGCGCCGGTTCAGGTGGTTGTCGCCTCGATCACCGACAGCGCCAATGGCTATGCCGAGCAGGTGAGCGACGCGTTCCGCGCTGCCGGCCTCCGCACCGAAAGCGATCTTCGCAACGAGAAGATCAGCTACAAGGTGCGCGAACACAGTGTGATGAAGGTTCCCTATATTCTGGCGGTCGGTGGCCGCGAGGAAGAAGCCGGCACCGTCGCGCTGCGCCGCCTCGGCTCGAACGAACAGCAGGTGATTTCGATGGAAGACGCCATCGCCATGCTGCGCGGTGAGAGCCTGCCGCCGGACCTGGCGCGCCGTCAGGCCATGGCCGCAGAGTGACCACAGAATGACCACCGGATGTCCACCTGATGACTGCCGGATGATAAACTAATGACAGCCCGTGGTGACCGATGGCTGCGATTTGCTAAGTGACTAGGCAAATCGGGCAGTTTTTGGTACATAGTGGCGACGGTGGTGCGCGGGACGCGGCCATCGCATATGTTCTGGCGGCCGGTCATCGGCGCTGATAATAACAGGAGAAGTTAGATAGCTCGTCCCCATAGCAACGTGCCGCCCGTCATAGACGGCCCGCGCGTGAACGGCGCCATCAGGGTGCCAAAAGTCCGGTGCATCGACCCAGAAGGTAACCAGCTGGGCGTGATCGACACCCGCGAAGCCCTACACAAAGCTGAAGATTTTGGCCTCGACCTTGTCGAGGTCCAGCCGAATGCTGATCCGCCGGTCTGCAAGATCCTCGACTATGGCAAGTACAAGTACGAGGCGCAGAAGCGGGCCAATGAGGCGCGCAAGAAGCAGAAGATCATCGAGGTCAAGGAAATCAAGTTCCGTCCGAACATCGACGAGCATGATTACCAGGTGAAAATGCGTAATGTGAACAAGTTCCTGTCCAGTGGTGACAAGGTGAAGGTTACCTTGCGATTCCGTGGCCGCGAGATGGCCCATCAGGAGCTTGGTGCGAAGGTCCTCGCCCGTGTGCGGGAGGAGACGGAAGAGGTCGCCAAGGTCGAGGCCATGCCAAAGATGGAAGGCCGCCAGATGGTGATGGTGATTGCCCCGCGCTAGGGGCAGCATTTTTCCCGAAATCCGCTTGATTCCTGCCGCGCGCAGCCCTATAACCACGGCTTCGCGCATATCACTGTCGCGCCCGGGCCTGAAAAAAACACATGTTCGAACCATATGTTTGAACAATATGTTTGATCAGGGGCATGCCCGGCCGGCTGATGGCCACAACCGTTTGTTCGGGCCCCGCGCGAGGGGAGTGGCAACCTTTAGAACCAATGAGGTTGAAATGCCCAAGATGAAGACAAAGAGCGGAGCGAAGAAACGCTTCCGCCTGACCGCCAGCGGCAAGGTCCGTGGCTCGGCAGCGTTCCTGAGCCACAATCTCCGCCGTCGTTCCCAGAAGATGAAGCGTAACGCCCGTGGCACAATGATCCTGTGCGACGCGGATGCGCGCATCGTCAAAAAATTCCTGCCGTACGCATAGGGGGAACGGACCATGGCACGAGTCAAAAGAGGTACCACCACCCACGCCCGCCACGCCAAGGTGATCAAGGCAGCGAAGGGGTATTATGGTCGCCGGAAGAACACCTTCCGCACCGCCACCCAGGCCGTCGACAAGGCACGTCAATATGCCTATCGCGACCGCCGCACCCGCAAGCGTGAATTCCGCGCCCTGTGGATCCAGCGGATCAACGCTGCGGCCCGGATGCATGGCATGACCTATTCACAGATGATGGGCGGGCTGATCAAGGCCGGCATCGAGGTCGATCGCAAGATGCTTGCCGATCTCGCCGTCAATGAGCCGGCAGCCTTTGCCGCGCTGGTCGAGCAGTCACGCGCGGCGGCATAGCCGGCCCCATCCCAGACAAGGCAATTCGGGCCGTCGCTTTGACACCTCGCCGGAACAGGATTTGTTCTGGCGGTTCGAGGCGGCGGCCCTTATGTTTTTTTCGGCGCTGAAACGCTGTGAAAGATGCCCATTCCGAGACAGGTACGATGCAGAATCTGGACGCAATTTCATCTGAAATCCTGAGCGCGGTCGATGCCGCGGAGACCATCGAGGCCCTTGAAGCTGTGCGGATCGATGCGCTTGGCAAGAAAGGCCGCGTGTCGCTGATGATGCGCGAGCTTGGCGGCATGGACCCGGAAGAGCGCAAGGCCGCGGGTCAGGCGCTGAATGTGGTCAAGGACAGCATCGCCGCCGCCATCGAGACCCGCCAGTCTGATTTGTCGCGCGCTGCGCTTGATGCCCGCCTCACGGCCGAAGCCATTGATGTCAGCCTGCCATCACGCCCGGAGGCCGAAGCCCGCCTTCATCCGCTGTCGCGGACGATTGAAGAGGTGGTCGCCATCTTCGCCGAGATGGGCTTCACCGTGGCCGAAGGGCCGGACATTGAATCCGACTATTACAATTTCACCGCGCTGAACATTCCGGAAGAGCATCCCGCAAGGCAGGAGCATGACACCTTCTATCTGCCGCCGGATGGTGACGGCCGCCGCAAGGTGCTGCGCACGCACACCTCGCCGGTGCAGATCCGCACCATGGAGGCAGTCGAGCCGCCAGTCCGCATCATCGTGCCGGGCCGCACCTACCGGTCTGACCATGACGCCACCCATTCCCCGATGTTCCATCAATGTGAAGGTCTGGTGATCGGTGACGGCATCCATATGGGCCATCTGAAGGGCTGCCTGATCGATTTCTGCCGCGCCTTTTTTGGCGTCGATGATCTGCCGGTACGGTTCCGCCCCAGCTATTTCCCGTTCACCGAGCCATCTGCCGAGGTGGACATCGGCTGCACGCGCGACGGTGGCGGGCTGAAGATCGGGGCCGGTGACGACTGGCTGGAAATTCTTGGCTCCGGCATGGTCAACCCGCGGGTTCTGGCGAATTGCGGATATGACCCCGAGAAATATCAGGGCTTTGCCTTCGGTATGGGGATCGAGCGGATCGCCATGCTGAAATACGGCATTCCCGACCTTCGTACCTTCTATGACAGCGACCTGCGCTGGATGCGCCATTACGGCTTCCTGCCGTTTGACGCGCCATCCATTCACGCTGGCCTTGTCGGGGGGACCGTCTGATGAAATTCACCCGTGACTGGCTGTTCGACCATCTCGACACCGATCGCCCGCTGTCCGAAATTCTCGACGCCCTGCCGATGCTGGGTCTCGAGGTGGAGAGCTTTGACGATCCGGCAGAGCGGCTTGCCGCCTTCACCATTGCCGAGGTGATCTCGGCAGAACAGCATCCCGATGCCGACCGGCTGCGCGTCTGCATGGTCAATACCGGAAGCGGTGATCCGGTGCAGGTTGTCTGCGGCGCCCCGAATGCGCGCGCCGGCATGAAGGGTGTCTTTGCCCCGGCCGGGGCCTATGTGCCGGGGATCGACCTTTTGCTGAAGGCCGGCACTATCCGCGGTCAGGACTCCAACGGCATGCTGTGCTCGGAGCGCGAGATGATGATCTCGGACGAGCATGACGGCATCATCGATCTGGATCAGGACGCACCGGTCGGCGAGAGCTTTGCCGCCTATGCCGGGCTTGATGACCCGGTCATCGAGATCGCGATCACTCCGAACCGCGCCGATTGTCTTGGTGTGCGCGGTGTCGCCCGCGACCTGGCAGCGGCCGGGTACGGCACGCTGAAGCCGCTGGACAGCAGCGCCCATGAAGGCAGTTTCGACAGCCCGGTCACCTGGCGGCTCGATCTGGACGGGGCTGAGCATCTGTGCCCGCTGATCACCGGCATCGCCTTTCGCGGCGTCACCAACGGGCCAAGCCCGGACTGGATGGCACGCCGCCTCGAGGCCATTGGCCAACGCCCGATCAGCGCCCTTGTCGATATCACCAACTATGTGATGTTCGATCTGGGACGCCCGCTGCATGCCTATGACATCGACAAGATCCACGGCGATGAGCTGGTCGTGCGGCAGGCGAAGGGCGGTGAACCGTTCGCCGCGCTGAACGAGAAGACCTACGAGATGGAAGCCGGCATGATCACCATCGGTGATGCCGAGGGGGTCGACGATCTGGCAGGCGTGATGGGCGGCGAGCGCACCGGAGTCAGCGATGATACCACCGGCATGTTCCTCGAGATCGCGGTGTTCGACCCGATCTCGGTGGCAACGACCGGACGCAAGCTGAACCTCAATTCCGACGCCCGCTACCGGTTCGAGCGCGGGCTTGATTCGGAAAGCCCGGTCTGGGCGGCCGGCCATATCGCGCGGCTGGTTGTGGCGATCTGTGGCGGCGAGGCATCGGTGCCGGTCACCATGGGTCCGGGCGTTGACTGGCAGCGCAGCATTTTCCTTGGCTCCGGAAAGGTGGAAAGCCTGACCGGCATGGTGATTGAGGCGGGTGAGCAGCAACGCATTCTGGAAGCGCTCGGCTTTTCTGTGACGCCGGCCGATGGCGGCTTTGACGTGGCGCCCCCGGCATGGCGCGGTGATATTGACGGCGCCGCCGATCTGGTTGAGGAAATCGGCCGCATCCGTGGTTTCGATCATCTTCCGATGGAACATCTGCCGCGCGAGGATGTGGTGGCCAAGCCATCCCTGTCGCTGGCGCAGGCCCGTCTGTTCCGGTTGCGCCGCGCCCTTGCCACCCGCGGGCTGATGGAAGCGGTGACCTTTTCCTTCCTGTCGGAGGATGACGCGACGCGCTTTGGTGGCGGGGCGGAGAATCTGAAGCTTGTGAACCCGATCAGCGCCGATCTGTCGGTGATGCGCCCGTCGATCCTGCCGAACCTGTTGTCGGCGGCGGCACGCAACCAGGATCGCGGCGAGGCTGATGCCGCGATGTTCGAGGTGGGACCTGTCTTTCCCGGGGACGCGCCCGAAGACCAGCGGACTGCCGCCACCGGCATTCGCCATGGGGGCACCGCGCCGCGCGAATGGCATGGCAGCGCCCGCGCCATTGATCTGTTCGACGCCCGCGCCGATGCCGAGGCGGCCCTTGCCGCGCTTGGTGTGAAGCTTGCCGGGGTGCAGGTGAAGGCCGACGGGGCCGACTGGTTCCACCCGGGCCGCCGCGGACAGCTGATCCAGGGCCGCACGGTGCTTGCCAGCTTTGGCGAGATCCACCCGGCGGTGGCCGAGGCCTATGGACTCCGGGGCCGCGTGGTCGGCTTCGAGATTCACACCGATGACGTGCCGATGCCAAAATCGAAGGGCCCGGCGAAACCACTTCTCGGCCTGTCGGTCTATCAGCCTGTGACCCGTGACTTCGCCTTTATTGTCGAGCGCACGGTGGCCGCCGGTGACATCCTGAAAGCTGTCAAGTCAGGGGCCGGGCCGCTGCTCTCCGACATGCGGATTTTCGACCTCTATGAGGGGGCGAATATCGGCGATGGCAAGAAGTCGGTGGCGGTGACCATCACCCTGACCCCGACCAAGGCAACCCTGACCGAGGACGAGATCGAGAAGATCTCGGCCGAGATTGTGAAAATCGCCGGCAAGAACTGCGGCGCGACCCTGCGCGGATAGCCGGGTTGAGCCGGAATTGATGCGCTGACGATCCGTTCGGATTGGTCAGCCGGTGCACGCCTCACGCCAAGGTGAAGTGGCGATAACCCTTTGTTTATGTTAACTCGCCCAGACTCATCCCGGGTCGTGGGGTGGAGCGAAATGCGAAGCACCAATCTGTATGGTCTGTCTTTGTAACCTTTCGCATTTCGTAAGCCATACTGCGTGGCCTTATGTTCTACCAATATTGATGTGAGCAATCCGCCCCTCTACCGGTGAGTTGGACTCGTTCCGACAAGCAGGGAATTTGAGGGAATTTCATGCCGGATGAGCTAAATGTACCCGTTGGGGAGACGGGGCAAACTGATTCTGCCCGGGCAGATGCCGGCGCAGGAACAGCCCCGGATTCTGTGCCGAATCTGGTGGCTGGCCATGGCGCAAAATCGGTCACAGAAGCGCCATTTGTGCCTGTGGAAGGCCGCCTCCACCGGGCTGATCTGGAGGAGCGGGTAAAGATTGCCTCACGCCTTCGCAAGGCCGGGGCCATCGCACCGGTGAACCTCCTGCCACTTCTGATCTTGCTTCTCGCCGCCTGTGGCAAGCGGCAGCCCGATGTCAGCGACACGCCTGATCCGGACGCTGACCCTGATCCTGACCCCGAAACAGCGAAGCGGTGTTTGTCAATCTGGACCAGAGCGATTTCACAGATAACACGGATATCACCGTCACCGAGGAAGACCTGCCAGGCCTGGCAGATATCCTGTAACCTGACCTCACACCCCCGCCCGGACATCTCCGGCGGGGGGTGTGTGTCCGGGAATGTTTGCCCGGGAATGTTTGCCCGGGATTGTTTGCTTCGGGAATGTTTGCCCGGGAATGTTTGCCCGGGAATGTTTGCCCGGGAATGTTTGCCCCGGGATTGTTTGCCCCGGCGCATTTGCCCGGGATTGTTTGCTTCGGCCCGTTTGCTTTGGCCCGTTTGTCCGGGAATGTTAATCGGCGCAGGATATCCTCGTAGGGATAACGACCATGGCAAGCCTCGCCTTTGACACGCATGCTTTTGTAAAGGATTTGACCGCCTCGGGCATGCCGACCGAGCAGGCGGAAGTTCTCGCCCGGACCTATGCCACCCTTCTGACCGACCGTCTCGCCACCAAGGATGACCTTGCCCTTCAGGATGACAGGATCGAGGTGGAGTTTGTGAGTGTCCGGTCCGACATCGCCGCAATGGACAAGAAATTCACGGGTGAGATCGCCGCGCTGGAGGAGAAAATGGAGATCAAGCTGTCCGCGCTGGAAGACAGGCTGACAGCCCGCATCGCGCTCATCCAGCTGGCGACCATCATCATCCTGACCGGCGTGATCGGCGCCTTCAATTTCTGGGGCTAGGCGTCGCGGGGTGGGGCGGCCTCTACCGCGTCATC
>NTKV01000031.1 GCA_002457745.1 SAR116 cluster bacterium MED-G06
CCTGCAATTCTCGCGATAGGCGGGCCACAGACGCCTCGGCGGTTCCGGTCACTCGGCGCGCTTTGCGCCTGACAGAATTCGTTAAAATACCGTAAACTGCGCGCCAGTTTTGGTGAGGGTGTGTCGAGTGACCACCATGTGTGATGACTTTGGTCCGATGTCTTAAGATCAAATGTTTTGTCCTGTCACTGTCGCTGGTGCCGTTTCGCGCCGCGCAGGCTGAAGTTGATCTCGGCACCTGGAACACTTACGCCACCATAGCTGAACAGGGTGCCGTGTGCGGTGCCTTCGCCGATATCATGGCAATGCAGGAACTGGTCGATGCCAAGCTTGGCAGGCTGTGGAACGAGCGGCGCAACTATGCCGGCTCTGTGGTTCGACGCGCCGCTGAACTGGAAGGCCGCGCCGAGGTCGATGACGCTGCCATCGACGATCTGCTGGCCCGGTATTCGATGTGGCTGCTGAACAATCTTGCGACCGAAGAGAACGCCGAAATTCTAAGTTCTGATGCGCGCGATGCGGCACGCAGCATGATCGCCGATGTGTGCAACGCGCTCTATCAGCAGGCTGACCAGGCAATCATCGCCAAGCACCCTGCCCTTGCTTCATGCACGCCTGCCGGCTCCGCACCGTCGCCCCTGCAGCTTTCTCCGACTCCCACAGCAGACGCGGCTGACGACAGCGCCGCTCAATGCGATGTAAATGACGCACTTCTCGCAGCAGCCACCGCAAAGAAAGCGGAACAGGATGTCACCGAGATGATGCTGAGACTTCGCGAGGAAGAGACGCGCCGGCGTGAGGCACAGGAAGAGGCCGAACTGCTGCAATCTCAGATGGCCGGGTTGAAGGCCGAACTTGGTGCGTTGCAGATCGGGGCCGAGGCGGCGCGTGATACAGCAACGCGCGCGGTCGAACTCAACATGTCGAATGACAAGATGAGAAGCCGCATCGCCGCCCTTGGCGAGGAGATCACCCGGCTGAACAAGCTGGTGACGGACATGAGTGCGGTGGAAAGCCGGAATACCGAACTTGCCAGCGAAACCAATAGGCTGAACGCACGGGTCAAGGACCTGCAGAGCAGTCTTGAACAGGCGCAGACCGAGATTGCATCGCTTCATACGCCTGCAGAGCTGAACGCGGCGCGCAGCAGGATCGAGACGCTCACCACCGAGCTGGACCGGACGCGCAGCGAACGCGATGACGCGGTGACCGCCATCGATACCGCGCTCAGCGCCACAGTGATCGCGCCACCGGCGATCGAGGAACAGGCCGCGCCCTCGCCGGTCGTCACCGCCACCACGCTGGCGTCTGCGAATATGACAGACACTGCGGCAGTTGCGGATGACATGACCCTGCTGGACAGCGATCTGGATACCGCTCCGGCAACGGCAATGGACCTTTCCTCCAGCGGGCAGCAGGCGACGACGGCAGACAGCCCCACCATAGAGGCCAGTTTTGTCGTACAGCTTGGCGCGTTCCAGTCACGCACCGGCGCGATTGCCGAGATCGCCACCCTGCAGCAGAGCTTTCCGGATCAGCTTGCGGATTCAGGCCTCAACATCAATGCCAACAGGATGGCTGACGGCAGCAATATGTTCCGCATCATGACGAACGGCATGTCGGCGGATGCGGCGCGCGATCTGTGCAGCCTTCTCTGGCAGCGGATGGTCGGCTGCATGGTGAAAATGGTTCCCTAGCAGGGGTCATTGCAATAGCCTTAACCGCTGTGGTCCCAACACCGGCCCCGGACACGCTACGAGATCGCCAAGGATGGAAATTGCTGCCCTTACCGGGCTTACGCTGTTCGCAACCGTCGCAGCGTTCACGCCCGGCCCCAATAACGTGATGCTGGCCTCATCCGGCGCGACCTTCGGCTTTCGCCGCTCTGTTCCTCATATCCTTGGTGTCATTGTCGGTTTTGGCATCATGGTGCTTGCCAGCGGGTTCGGTTTTGCCGCGCTTCTGGGCACCTTTCCTGCGATACATGCGGCGATGCAAATGGCCGGCATTGTCTTCCTGGTCTATCTTGCCTGGAAGGTCGGCACTGCCGGCCGGCCGGCACCGGGCAACAGGTCCACGCCGCTGTCCTTCTGGCAGGCGGCAGCATTTCAGTTGATCAACCCGAAGGGACTGACACTGATCGCCAGCATTGTCGCCGTCTTCAGTTCCGGCCCGGACAATGTGTCAGCGGAGATGCGTATCTGGCTGCCCCTTCTCCTGATCCTGACAACCTGCTCGGCGTGCACCTGGTGCCTGTTCGGAAGGATGATCGGGCGGTTGCTGAAGGCTGACATCGCGTTGCGCCGTTTCAACATATTCATGGCCGTCTTGCTGCTTCTCAGCCTGGTCCCGATCTTCATCGGCGCAGATCCCCTGCCATAGTCCCCCGTCGCGTTTAATCGCGGTTTGCACCTGCATGGATTTTGATTACAGTTCTAGCAGGAGTGCGGGTCGATAGACGGTCACGGATCACGTGACAGACCCTGCCAACGGCCACAGGGATACAAGACGGATGAGTGACGATAACTGGCCGCCCGGAAAGCATTACGTCGAAGATGCCAATCTGCCGGCAGCCTTTTTCGCGAATGTCGAAGATGGAGGCGACAGCAAGCTGCTGTTCGAAAAGGTCGAGACCGAGTGGCGCGGCCATAGCTGGCGTTCGGTTGCGGACGATGTACGCCGCCTTGCCGCTGTCCTGGTAAATTCTGGCGTCGAGGCCGGTGACCGGGTGATGATCTCGGCTGAAAACAGGCCAGAATGGGCGATTGCCGACCTTGCCATCATGTCGATCGGCGCCATCGTGGTGCCAGCCTATACCACCAACACCGAGGATGATCATCATTTCATCATGGATCACTCCGGTGCCACGGTGGTGATCACTTCTGGCGGAATGCTTGCAACCCGTCTTGCACTGGCCGCCAACCGGGCATTGTCCGTTCATACGATGATTGTGATGAGTGACGCCTTTACCGCGCCCGACGGGTTCCGGCCAAACCTGCATTACTGGGGTGCCGCGATTGCCGGGGCCGACCCCCTTGCCGACATTGACACCCGTATCTCCGCGCAGCGCGCCGACGATGTCTGCTGTTTCATCTACACCTCTGGCACCGGAGGCCGGCCGAAAGGCGTGATGCTGACACACCGGTCGGTCCAGGCGAACATCACCGCCGCGATCGAACTTCTTCGCGAGGGCAATGTTGTCGATAACCAGCGCTTTCTGTCGCTGCTGCCGCTGTCGCACTCCTACGAGCATACCGCCGGTATGCACCTTCCCTTCCAGATCAAGGCCGAGGTCTGGTATTGCGAAAGCACCGACCAGATCGCCAACAATCTGGTTGAGGTCTCGCCAACATTGATGACGGCGGTGCCACGTCTCTACGAGGTGCTGCATGACCGCATCATGCGCGGCGTGAGGGCCAAGGGAGGCATTTCCGAAAAGCTGTTCATGGCGGCTGTGAAACTCGGCACCAAACGTTATGAGGGCCGGCGACTGCTGCCGCATGAGGTCTTCATCAACCTTCTTGTCGACAGGCTTGTCCGCACAAAGGTCCGCCAGCGTCTTGGCGGCAAGTTGAATTTCTTCATCTCCGGCGGCGCCGCGCTGAACCCGGAAATCGGCAACTTCTTCATGGCGCTCGGAATCAACCTGCTGCAGGGATATGGCCAGACTGAATCCTCGCCGCTGATTTCAGCCAACCGACCGAACAGGATCAAGATCGAGACCGTTGGCCCGGTCGTCGCTGGCGTCGATATGCGGATCGCCGATGATGGCGAAATCCTGGTGCGTGGTGATCTTCTGATGAAGGGCTACTGGCGCGATGAAGCCGCCACCGCCGCCGCCATTCGCGACGGCTGGCTTCATACCGGTGACCTTGGAAACGTCGACAATGACGGCTACATCACGATCACCGGCCGAAAGAAGGATATCATCGTCAACTCGGGCGGCGAGAATATCGCCCCTGGCCGCGTCGAGGCGCTGCTGACAATCGAACCTGAAATCGAGCAGGCGATGGTTGATGGCGACCGACGCCCCTGGCTGTCAGCGGTCATCGTGCCGTCCGAGGAGCTTCGCAATATCGCCACCTCTCCGGATGCTCTGTTCACCATGGTCGGTGAGGCTGTCGAACGCGCCAACAGCCGTCTGTCACAGCTTGAACGAGTCCGCCGCTTCATCATTGCCGACGAACCCTTCAGTACCGAAAACGGCGAGATGACAGCTACATTGAAGGTCAGACGCCACGTCGTTCGTCAGGTCTATGGCGAGCGTATCGACGCGCTGTACCCTTCAAAATAGCCGCCGTTTCATGAACAGTCCTGACAAGCTGAACTTTCTTGTCATCATCTCGGATGAGCATCGCCGTGACGCCATGGGGTGCATGGGGCATCCTGTTGTCACCACGCCGCATCTGGATGCCCTGGCGGCGCGTGGAACCCTGTTCACAAACGCCTACACCGCGTCGCCGATGTGTGTTCCGACACGCGCTGCCCTTGCCACCGGCCGCTATGTGAACCGCGACGGCTTCTGGGACAGTGCCACCCCCTATGACGGGTCGGTCAGAAGCTGGATGCACCAGGTTCGTGACAGTGGCTACGACATGGCCTCGATCGGCAAACTGCATTTCCGCGACGGCGAGGCCGATAACGGGTTTTCCGAAGAAATCCTGCCCATGCATGTTGTGGGTGGCGTCGGTTGGGCGGTCGGGCTGCTGCGCAAGGATCCGCCAGCCTATGATGTCGCTGCCGAGCTTGCCGCTGACAGTGGCCGCGGCGAGACAAGCTATACCGGGTATGACCGCGCCATCACCACCGCGGCGACAGACTGGATCAATGACCCTGACAGATTGACAAAGCCATGGGCCGCCTTTGTCTCGCTTGTCAGCCCGCATTACCCGCTGAGCGCCCCTGATGAATTTTATGACGCTTACGCAGAGGCCGCATTCGACCTCACCCCCGAACCGGTGCCGGATCATCCGGAAATCCGGAACCTTGCTGATTTCTTTGACTATGACCGGCATTTCACCGCGGCGACAAGACAGGCCGCGAAGGCCGGATACTTTGGCCTGACAAGCTTCATGGACGATTGTGTCGGCCAGATTCTCGCCTCCCTCGCCGACAGCGGCCAGACCGAAAACACCGTCGTGATCTATCTGTCGGACCATGGCGAGATGCTTGGCGAGAAAGGTCTGTGGACCAAGCAGGTGATGTATGAAGCTTCCGCGGGAATTCCCGTGATCATGGCCGGCCCCGGCGTGCCGGCGGCCCATGTCTGCACCACCGCTGTCAGCCTTGTCGATGTTGCCGCCACCGCGCAAGAGGTGAGCGGGAACCAGTCCCGGCCGGATCAGGATGGCACATCGCTGCGCAGGCTGGCGCAGCACGCGGATGATCCGGAGCGCCCGGTCTTCAGCGAATATCACGATGGTGGGTCGAGCACAGGCGCTTTCATGATCCGCTGGCACCATTGGAAATACATCCATTATGCCGGCATGCCGCCACAACTCTTCAATCTGGCATCCGACCCGGAGGAGACGGCGGATCTTGGCACCGACCCGTCCCATCGGCATGTGCGCGATGAGGGCCTGCGCCGCCTTCGCGACTTCTGCGACCCCGATGCCGTCAACGCCCGGTGCTTTGCTGATCAGGCACGCCGCATTGAGGCGCTTGGCGGGGTTGATGCGTGCCGTGAGGCCTATGTTTTCAACCACACTCCGACACCGGAAGAGCAGACTGCCAGAAAGGCAAGCCATGAATGACAGCAACCCGATGGCTGCAGGAGCCGCCTGGATGGATGGCCGCGTCATGCCGATCTCCGAGGCGCGCATTCAGGTCAATGACTGGGGCCTGGTCCATAGCGACATCACCTATGATGTGGTGCCTGTATGGGAGGGCGGCTTTTTCCGCCTTGACGATTATCTGGCACGGTTCAGCGCGTCGCGCGCCAGCCTCAGGCTCGATATCGGGATGGAGGATGGTGCCATAACGGCCGCCTTGCAGGACATGGTCGCGGCATCCGGCCTCAGGGCAGCCTATGTGGCGATGGTGGCGTCGCGGGGGGTACCGCTGATCCCCGGCACACGCGACCCACGTCAGTGTGGCAATCATTTCTATGCCTGGTGCGTTCCCTATGTCCATGTGATGCGCCCCGACCTGCCGCCGGAATCCCGAACCGCCTGGATCGCCCAGTCGGTGACGCGCATTCCCGAAAGCAGCGTTGATCCGCGCGTGAAGAACTACCATTGGGGGGATTTCACCGCCGGGCTGTTCGAGGCCAAGGACAAGGGGTTCGAAACCGTGATCCTTCTCGACTCGGACGGTCATGTCACCGAAGGGCCCGGGTTCAATGTCTTTGCCGTGTGCGGTGACAGGCTTGTCACCTCGGATCATGGCATGCTTGAGGGTATCAGTCGGCGCACAGTGCTGGAAATGGCACAGGAACAGGGATTGAAGACCGAAATCAGGCCCCTGCCCCTGCAGGAGTTCCTCGATGCTGACGAGGTGTTCCTGTCGACATCGGGGGGCGGTGTGGCGCCGCTGACGCGGGTGAATGATCGGGTCTACCAGAATGGCGGTATCGGGCCGGTGACATCTGAACTTCACGCCAGATACTGGCGGTGGATCCATGATCCCGCCTACCGCACCGAGATCGACTACCGGTAGCAGACCGTCTCACCCGTTGCCCTCAGGCCGCGGCGGCAACCATTCTCTCAAGCATCGGCACATAGCTGGTAAAGCCCGGGACATCCAGGCCTTGTTCCTTGCCGGCCTCGTCATAGCGGCGCACCGCGATGATGGCGTCAAAATGCGGATGCGCGGCAAAGGCGTCGGCCTCGGCATTCCCCATTGGCCCGCCTTGAAGGCGGAGCGAATGCACCGAAGCCTCCGACAGCATATCGAAATACCCGGGCTCCCGGGCGCACAGATAGCGCTTGGCGGCAACGTGATATCTGCAGCAATCCACGACCAGGGTCGGGAAGAACGGTTCGAGGACGGCGGCACCGGCATTCTCATGCTTGCGGTCAGTCTCGTCTTCGAGAAACACCGTGCCGCTTGCCAATGGCTTGCCGATGAAGTCACCGGTAAAATGGCCGATATCGTGAAGCAATGCCGCTACGACAACATCCTCGCCATGACCATCACGGCTGGCAAAATGTGCCGCCTGCAGCATGTGTTGACCAATGGTGACCGGTTCGCCGAGATATTCCTCAGCGCCGCGCCGCTCGAAGATGCCTGTCAGAAAGGGAATGATGGTTGCCGAGCTCAGTTCAGTCATCTCACACCCATGTCATCCCCGCCTGGGGACAGAAAGGGTGGTACCCGCCGGGACTCGGGGCCACAGCTTGCGCTGCATTGCCTCTCCCCACTGATCATGCCGACTAGCATCGGCATAAACTTAACCGAGTGCGCACGGCGGGCACCGTCTCCAGAGCGATCAGGAAGGCTGTGGTGCACTGTCTTGCACTGTCTTGCACTGTCCTGACGCTCGAACCTCAATCATGGCCTTCGCGCGTGGTTTACTAAAAGCCAACCTTGATAACCAGTCATAGTGTGCCGTTGATCGCCGCGACCTTACCACCAGTTTCTGCGTGGCATTATAACGCAGGGGGATAGCAGCATCAGACCCTGCGCCTGCCAACTGGCGCATATTCAGTTAAATATCAGTTGCTTGTCCATGTTATACCACCCCAGTCACAAGCCGCTTTCACAAGCCCCTACACAAGCCTCCATATTCGCCTATATCATTATGGCCCGTTGTGTATTCCCATCAGGCGGTCCACCCGCGACAAGAGGAAGAGAAGAAGCCCATGCGTTCTGGTTTACCAATGATTTCCCGGCAGCTTCGCGCCACGCTTGTTGGCGGGACAGTCATGCTTGGCGCCGCCCTGCCCGTCCCGACGATTGCGGATGTGATTACATCGCACGGCATCTCCACCTTTGGAGAGCTGAAATATGAACAGGGCTTCCCGCATCTGGATTACGTCAACCCCGACGCGCCAAAGGGCGGTGAAATATCGGTCTGGGGATTCGGCTCATTCGATTCGATGCACCCTTACACAACCAAGGGACGGTCCGGCCAGCTATCCTCGATGTTTTTCGAGAGCCTTCTCGAGGGCACGGCTGATGAACCCGACTCGGTCTATGGTCTTGTTGCGGAGTCACTCGAATATCCCGAAGACCGCAGCCATGTGATCTTCAATATGCGGCCGCAGGCCCGGTTTTCCGATGGCACGCCGCTGACCGCCGATGATGTGGTGTTTTCCTTCGAGACCCTGCGTGACAAGGGGCTCCCCTCCTTCCGCGCGGTGATTCAGAAACAGGTGGAAAGCGCCGAGGCGCTGGGCCCGCACCGGGTCAAATTCACCTTCAAGGATGGAGTGCCGACCCGCGACCTGCCGCAGACCGTTGGCAGCCTGCCGATCTTCTCGAAAGCCTATTACGAACGCAGCAGCGCCGATTTCGAGGCATCGACGCTGGAGCCCGGCATCGGATCCGGCCCCTATGTGCTCGACTCGCTCGAGGTCGGGCAGCAGATCATCTACCGTCGCAACCCCGACTACTGGGGCAAGGATCTGCCGATCAACCGCGGACGGCATAATTTCGATCGCATTCGCATCGAATATTTCGCCGACTACAACAGTGCCTTCGAAGGGTTCAAGGCTGGCGCCTACACCTACCGTACCGAAGCGTCCTCAAAAATCTGGGCGACCGGATATGATTTCCCGGCGATCGACAAGGGCTGGGCGGTGAAGGACACCCCCCCGGACGGAACGCTGGCGACCGGCCAGTCCTTCGTATTCAACCTGCGGCGTGACAAATTTTCCGACAAGCGTGTCCGCCAGGCCATTGGCATGATGTTCAACTTTGAATGGTCGAACAAGACGCTGTTCTACGGCATCTATGAACGGATCAATTCTTTCTGGGAAAACAGTTATCTGAAGGCGGAAGGAGTTGCCGGCCCGGGTGAGCGCGCCTTCCTTGACCCGATTGCCGACAAACTGCCTGACGGCGTGCTTGATCAACCGGTGGTGATGGCGCCGACCTCATCGGAACGTCAGCTTGACCGCAAGAACCTGCGGCGTGCCTCGGCGCTTCTAGACGAGGCCGGCTGGCCGGTTGGTGATGACGGCATGCGCCGCAACGCTGCCGGAGAAACGCTCAAGGTGGAGATCCTGAACGACTCACAGTCCTTCGACCGGGTGATCAACCCCTATGTCGAGAACCTGCGTGCGCTTGGGGTCGATGCCGTTCTGACCCGCATCGACAACGCCCAGATGACCGAGCGCGAACGAAGCTTTGACTTCGATATGGTGATTGGTAATTTCCGTACCGCGCTGACACCCAGCACGGAGCTCGAGCAGTATTTCGGATCGGAAAGTGCAGAATTCTCGATCTTCAACCTGGCCGGCTATGGCACCGAGGCGGTGGACAGCCTGATCGACGCGGTTGAGGCTGCGGAAGACCGGAAGACCCTGGATGATGCCATCCGGGCGCTGGACCGGGTGCTCCGCGCCGAGGTCTTCTGGGTGCCGCAATGGTTCCGCAACATCCACACAATCGCTTATTACGACATGTACCGCTATCCGGAGAACCTGCCGCCCTACGCCCTGGGAACGCTTGATTTCTGGTGGTTCGACCAAGCGGCTCATGACAGGCTGAAGGCTGCTGGCGCCTTCTAGGCGGCCTTGCGGGCAATCAGGGAGACACTGCCGGAATGCTGGCCTATATCCTGCGCAGACTGGCGCTGATCCTGCCGACGCTGTTCGGCATCATGCTGATCAATTTCGTGCTGGTACAGTTCGTGCCCGGCGGGCCGGTCGAGCAGATTCTGGCACAGCTTGAACAGGACACCGATGTCTTTCAGGGGATCGCCGGCGGTGGTGGCGAGATCCGCCAGATCAGCGAGCAAGGTGACTATCTCGGGGCACAGGGGCTTCCCGATGATTTCATCGCCGATCTTGAACGCCAGTTCGGCTTCGACAAACCGCCCGTCGAGCGTTTTCTTCATATGATCTGGGGCTATCTTCGTTTCGATTTCGGAGAAAGCTATTTCCGGTCGATCTCGGTGACCGACCTGATCCTGGAGAAAATGCCGGTGTCGATCTCACTTGGCCTGTGGACGACGCTGCTTGCCTATCTGATTTCGATCCCGCTTGGCATCCGCAAGGCTGTGCGCGACGGCACCAGCTTCGACAGCTGGACTTCAAGCCTGATCATTGTCGGCTACGCCATTCCGGGGTTCCTGTTCGCGATCCTGTTGCTGGTGCTGTTTGCCGGCGGGTCATACATCAAGATATTCCCTTTGCGGGGGCTGGTCTCACCGGATTTCGCCGACATGCCGGCCTGGCGTCAGGTGCTGGACTATTTCTGGCACATCGCTCTTCCGGTGCTGGCCTCGACAATTTCGGCCTTTGCCACCCTGACCCTGCTGACAAAGAACTCCTTCCTTGATGAAATTCGCAAGCAGTATGTGCTGACAGCAAGGGCCAAGGGCCTGACCGAACAGAAGGTTCTCTACGGGCACGTGTTTCGCAATGCGATGCTCATCGTCATTGCCGGATTTCCTGCGGTTTTTGTGTCTGTCTTCTTTGGCAGCTCGCTGATCATCGAGACCATCTTCTCGCTCGATGGGCTTGGCCGTATGGGGTTCGAGGCGGCAGTGGCGCGTGACTATCCGGTGGTGTTCGGCACCCTGTATATCTTCAGCCTGATCGGGCTTCTTATCGGGCTGATTTCTGACCTGATGTATGTCTGGATCGATCCAAGAATCGATTTCGAGAGGCGGTTGTCATGACCGATCTCGGGCTCAATCACCGACGCTGGCAGAACTTCAGGCGCAACAGGCGCGCGTTCATCTCGCTGATCATCTTTGCCATCTGTTTCGGGCTATCGCTGTTTGCCGAGCTGATCGCCAATGACCGGCCGATCCTTGTGAAATACCGCGACGGGTACTATGCCCCGATATTCCAGTTCTATTCCGAGCAGACATTCGGCGGAGACCTGCGAACCGAGGCGATCTATGGGGATGTCGAAGTGCAGTGCCTGATCGCCACTGGCGGCATGGAGGCCTGCTGGGACACGCCGGAGACGCTGATCGAAGATGCGGCGGATGGCGTCATCGGGGGAGACCAGATCTCGCGCGGCTGGATGGTATGGCCGCTGATCCCCTATCACCACTCGACCATCGCCACGCTGGATGTGCCGGCCCCCTCGCCGCCAGATGCAGACCATTGGCTTGGTACAGACGATACCGCACGAGATGTGCTGGCGCGGATCATTTACGGCTTCCGGTTGTCTGTGCTGTTTGCCATCATCGTATCGGTGATGGCCTCGGCGATCGGCATCTTTGTCGGTGCGGTGCAGGGCTATCTTGGCGGGCGCACGGATCTTCTGGCGCAGCGCCTGATCGAGGTCTGGGGCGCGACCCCGTCGCTTTACATCATCATCATCGTGTCGGCCATCTGGCGGATGGATTTCTGGCTGCTTGTCTTTCTGATGACCCTGTTCAGCTGGACGGCGCTTGTCGGGGTGGTGCGCGCCGAATTCCTGCGGGCGCGGAATTTCGAATATGTTCAGGCCGCCAAGGCGCTGGGGGTTCGTCCGCTTGTGATCATGTTCCGCCATGTGCTGCCAAATGCCATGGTGGCGACGCTGACCATGCTGCCCTTCATTGTCACCGGCGCGATCGGCTCACTTGCTGCGCTGGATTTCCTTGGATTCGGACTGCCTTCCTCGGCACCATCACTTGGCGAGCTGACGCTTCAGGCGAAACAGAATCTGCAGGCCCCCTGGCTTGGCCTGACCGCCTTTACCGTCTTCGCCATGCTTCTGGCGTTGCTGGTGTTCATCTTCGAAGGGGTGCGTGACGCCTTCGATCCGCGAAAGACCTTTGCATGAGCGCGCCCCTCCTCTCTTTGAAAAATCTTGGTGTCTCGTTCCGGCGAGACGGTGTGACGACGCCGGCCGTGCACAGCCTGTCGCTCGACATCCAGCCTGGCGAAACTGTCGCGTTGGTTGGGGAAAGCGGGTCAGGCAAATCGGTTTCGGCGCTGGCCAGCCTCGGCCTGCTTCCCGACAATGCGGACCAGCGTGGTCAGATCAGCTGGAAAGGCCAGCCTGTCGACACCGCCGACGAGGCCCATATGCGCAGTCTGCGTGGCAATGAAATCGGCATGATCTTTCAGGAACCGATGACGTCACTGAACCCGCTTCACACCATCGAGACCCAGATCGGCGAAAGCCTTCGTCAGCATCAGGGCATGAGCATGGCAGCGGCCCGGGACCGGACAGTGGCGTTGCTGGAACAGGTTGGCATTCCCGATCCGGAGCTGCGCCTCGGCAACCATCCTCACGAGCTTTCCGGTGGCCAGCGGCAGCGGGTGATGATCGCCATGGCGCTTGCCAACCAGCCGGACCTGTTGATCGCTGATGAACCGACCACCGCGCTTGACGTGACCATCGAGGCCCAGATTCTGGATCTTCTGGCTGACCTGAAACGAGAGTCCGGCCTGTCCATGCTGTTTATCACGCATGATCTCGGTGTCGTCCGGCAGATTGCGGACCGTGTGTTTGTGATGCGGGACGGGAAACTGGTGGAAAGTGGTGACGTCACCTCGGTTTTCACCGCACCGCAGGCCACCTACACCCGAGACCTGATTTCGGCGCAGCCTGACGGCATCCGACCTGACGCGCCAGTACAGGGTGATCCGGTGCTGGATGCCAGCGGCCTGAAGGTGCATTTCCCCATACGTGGCGGCCTGCTGCGGCGCACAAAGGACTGGATCCGCGCTGTTGACGGCGTAGACCTCACGCTTCGTCAGGGCCAGACCCTGGGTATTGTCGGCGAGAGCGGGTCCGGCAAATCAACCCTGGCACGTGCCATCACCAGACTCGTCCCGAGCGAGGGACGGATCACCCTTGATGGTGTGGCGGTACCAAATACCGGGGCGACGGCGCTGAAATCCTTCCGGCGACAGGTGCAGATTGTCTTTCAGGACCCCTTCGGCGCCCTGTCCCCGCGGCTGTCCGTTGGCGATATCATCGCCGAAGGTCTGATGGCGCATGATATCGGCACGGATGCAGAGCAGAAGCAGGCCGTTGCCGAGGCATTGCAGGAAGTCGGGCTGGACCCGGCATCGGCCGGTCGATATCCGCATGAATTTTCTGGCGGCCAGCGCCAGCGCATCGCCATCGCCAGAGCGTTGATCCTGAAACCGCGGGTGATCCTGTTCGATGAACCGACTTCGGCCCTCGACATGACAGTGCAGAAATCTCTGGTTGCGCTTCTTGGCGATCTGCAACAGCGCCACCAGCTGAGCTACATCTTCATCAGCCACGACATCGCCCTGATCGCCTCCATCAGCCATGATATGCTGGTGATGAAGGATGGCGTCCTTGTCGAGCAGGGAAGCGCCGAAACCATTCTCACAAGACCGCAGCAGGACTATACAAGAGCCCTGATCACCGCCGCGAAACGCAAGAGCTGACGCGTACCACCATAGTCTGACACAGCCCGCCGCAGGCCGTTCTGCGCCCGGTTCACGGCATCTGGCAGCGTCGCGCCATTTGCGATAAGGTGAATGACGTGAACAGGAGGTGAACAAACATATGTCAGCCCGACAGGACAAGGCCATGGCCGGGAGCCCGGCAGAAACCGCTGCATCGACGCATCTTGGCACCGCCCGGATCACCGCTGCCATCGCCCGCATGTTCATCGAGCGTGGAGAGGCCTGTCTGCGCGAGTTCACTGTCAAGTCTGGACGCCGCGTCGATGTCATATCGATGGCAAAAGGCGGTGAGATCACCGTCGTCGAGGTCAAGTCATCGCGTCAGGACTTTCTCAGCGACAACAAATGGCACGAATATCTGGAATGGGCAGACAGGTTCTATTTTGCTGTTGATGACAGCTTCGACCGCGATCTTCTGCCGGGGCCGGAGATCTGCGGCATCATCATTACCGACGGGTTTGACTGTCTTGAAACGCAGCCGGCACCGGTTACCAAACTGAAGGCGGCGCGGCGGACACATCTGGCGCGTCGTCTGGCGCATGTCGCGATGCGGCGGCTTGAATTCGGTTTGGCGAATGGCGATGGCGAGGGGGCGCTGGCCCATCACCTTGAAGAAGAAGAAATCAAAGAGGATGCGGCCGGCTGATCGCCGGCCTGACACCCTGTTTGAGCAAGGCAGGTCTGGGTCGCGCCGCTATTCAGCAGCTTCAGCCTTTTTTGCCTGCTTTTCCTGATAGGCCACAAGCTTTGCCTCATACTCTTCCTTGGTCAGCTTGTGCCAGCCAATACAGTTGCCGGTCGGCGAACGGCCGCAGCCGCATTTGCGAGGTTCGTTCATAAATCATTCGTCCTGTAGGTCTCACATTTGTCCCCCGCACCTATATGGCGCTGCCGGGAGATAGTGCAAGACGCAGGAGAAGCTCATTCGATCAGGGAAGCGTACCTTCAAGCACATAGCGCAGGATCTGGGCGACCTGTTCCGGCGTCTCGGTTACAGCCAGCGCCGCTGCGTCGACTTCCTTCAGCGCGTGCTGGTGATCGGGACCGTGCATGATGATGAGGGATTTGCCAAGCGCCGCCGCGTAGCCGGCATCAAAGGCGGCATTCCACTGCTTGTATTTGTCACCGAAACGGACAACGACAATATCGGCAGCGGCAATCGCATTGCGCGTTCGGATGGCGTTCAGATTGGCGCCCTTGTTGTCATGCCAGAACTTGTTCGGCTCGGCACCCAGAATTCGCACACCACAATCATCGCTTGCCTCATGGTCGGTGACCGGGCCGGAAAAACTGACACCGAGCCCTTCCGCCGCCGTGGTGATCTGGTCTCGCCAGTCAGTATGGATTTCGCCGGACAGATAGACATTCAGGGACATCATCAGTTCTCACTGTTTTTTGAAGAGAGGTGGAGTGCGTAGCGTAACACAGCCGGCCTGCGCAGAGTCACTTTTGGTCAGCCATGCTGCATACGGCGGCACAGCTCATGAATATGCGCCTCCCCAATACCACAGCACCCGCCGATCAGGCTGAGCCCCTGCGCTGTCCATCCGTCTGCAAATTCGCCATAGTCATGTGGCGAGATCACATCATCAAAGACCCAGCGTTTGTCGACCTCATTCGAGGAATGCGCATAGACACCGATCGGGCCACTCCAGTCGTCCCGGACGGCATCGATGGATTCAGCCACGAACTCCACTTCGGTGTGCATGATGTTGATCAGCTCCACCCCGCCAGCAGCAAGCGCGCGCACAGCCGGGGCCAGCGGGTCACCTTTGCGAAGGCGGATATGCCCCTCTGGTGCACGGCTGGTGGTAATCCCCGCCCAGACAGGCAGCCCGATGTCACGAACCGCGTCGAGCGTGGTCTCCAGATTGGACTGGTCAATCATCATCTCCAGCATGATCAGATCGGCACCGGCAGCCTTCATGATGCCAGCCTGGCGGCTGGTTGCTGCCTGCATTTCCGTGGCTGACGGCATGTCGCCACGCCAGCTCCAGTAGGAGATGCCCCCAGCGACGAGTGCCTTGTCATGCCCGCCAGCCGCACGCGCCTCCACAGCAAGCTCGACGGCGCGGCGATTGTAGTCTTCAAACCGTGCGCCCTCTCCTGCCGCCTCAAGGGCATGGAAATGGGTGGCAAAGCTGTTGCTGATAATCACTTCGGCACCGGCCTCCAGATAATCCAGATGGACCTGCCGGACGATGTCGGGATGGCTCAGCGCACCACCGCCGTTCCAGGCATTGTCCAGCTGCGGGACGCCGCGCCGCTCGGCCTCGGTGCCGGTGGCACCGTCAATGAGGATGCATTCCCCCGCGGCGATGCGGGTCATCATGTCTGTATAGCGGGACATTGCTACCTCCCTTGTTTGTCTAGCCCTGTCTTGACGCTAGCCGATGCGGCAATGCGCGCCGCCATCCACCATCAGCGTTACCCCGGTGATGAATCGCGCCTGGTCACTGACAAGGAACAGCGCGGCATTGGCCACATCCCATGCGGTTCCCATCCTGTTGCCAAGCGGCACCTTCGCATCACGCATCGCCACCACCTCTTCGCGCGACATGTTCCAGGCATCCATGCGGGCATCCACGGCCATCGGCGTGTTCATCAGCCCCGGCTGGATACAGTTCACCCGGATGCCATAGGGGGCATTCTGCAGCGCCACCTGCTCGGTCACCGCCTTCATGCCGGCCTTGCTGGCCTTGTAGGTGACCCAGGGATAGGTTTCATGTGCTGCGGTCGAGGAGATATTGATGATATTTCCGGCCTGCTGTTCTCGCATCACCGGGAGCGCATGCTTGCAGGCCAGAACCATCGAACGCAGATTGATCGCCATGATGCTGTCAAAGGCGTCGGACTCGATCTCGCTGATCTCGGCATCGCCGCCGGCAACCGAAACACCAACATTGTTGTGAAGGATGTCGAGCTGACCCCATGTTGAAGTCGCTGCCGCGATCATCGCGCGGATGTCCTGTTCCTTTGTGACATCGGCCTCGAAGGCAACAGCTTCGCCGCCTTCCCCGATGATCTCGCGAACCGTCTCCTCGGCGGCGTCCCGGCTGCGGTCAGCAACAAGAACCCGCGCACCGGCACGGGCGTAGGTGATGGCGGACGCGCGGCCATTTCCGGTTGTCTGCCCTGGTGTCTGCCCACCACCAACAAGGAGTGCCACCCGGCCATCCAGCCGCAGCGCACCGCCGCTGCCTGTCGCTTCAGTCCCAGCCATGAAGTCTGCCCTGTTGTTATCCCTGAACATCCTCTGATGCAGGTTCAGGGCTGTCCATCGAAAACCGACGCAACCGCGTGACCGACCATCACCGGGCTACTGGTCTATCTTTTTGTCTGACAGTCGAAACAGAGGGTTACAGCCGGATCGAATGCCAGCCGCTCTGCCGGGATATCTTCATCGCAGGACAAGCAATAGCCGAAATCATCCTCATCCAGCCGGCGCAGCGCCGCCACCAGAATGGCCAGCCGGGTCTTGCGCCGCTCCTCGCGGGCAAGGTCCATCGATTGCTGCTGCATGGCGTCCATTCTGGACAAGCGGCCGACAGATTGCTGATCAAGCTCCACCGGGGCTCGCCCGTCCCGGCTGCCGTCACTCAGGGCGCGAAGCTCGGCAATTTCCCGCTCGATCCTGCTGCGATAGGTTTCTGGAGTCATCTGAACCCTGTTCTGCCCTCGCCTGACATTCCTTCCTTCCCTTCCACCCTGTCATTCCACCTTGTCATTCCACCCTGTCATTCCACCTTGCCATTCCACCCCGTCATTCCACCTTGCCTAGGCATCACCACATTTGTCGCACTGGCCGTGGATCTCGATGATGGACCTGTCTGGCACAAAGCCGCTGCGCTCCGACAGGGAATTGATGCCGTTCGAGAGCTGCGTGTCGAAATGCTCGGTAACGACCCCGCAATCATTGCAGATCGCGAACACAGGTGTGTCCTTGTGATGATTGTCGCAACAGACCGTCCAGGCATTCAGGCTTTCAAGCCGGTGCACAAGCTTCAGTTCAATCAGCTGGTCCAGCGCCCGGTACACCTGTAACGGGGCCTTGAAGCCATGGCCACGAAGCACGTCCAGAAGCGCATAGGCACCGAGAGGCTGGCCGGCGCCGGCCAGAGCATCCAGTACCAGCGTCTGGTTTCTGGTGAGCTTCGGTTTTGCGCTGGCGTGACGGTTCATGGCTCCTTGACCCCTGACGATCTGTCCGAGGGTTGCTGTCTACGAGGTTCCCGCCCAGCCCACAATTTTGGCATCGGCATAACAGACAGAACAAAACAGACCAGCGCCGCCACGACAATGCTGGGACCGGCCGGCGTGTCCCATTCCAGTGAGCCTCTGAGGCCAAGCCAGACCGACAGGCCGCCAACAAGCGCGGCAATGACAGCCATCTGCTCCGGCGATGCCGAAAACCGTCGCGCTGTCGCAGCAGGAATGATCAGCAGCGCCGTAATCAGAAGCACGCCCACAAGTTTCATCGAGACAGCAATCACGGCAGCAACGAGAACCATGAAGATGATATTCGCAACATCCGGACGCTCGCCCTCTGCGGTGGCCAGATCGTAATTTACCGTCGCCGCAAAGAGCGACCGCCAGATATAGGCCAGCACCGCCAGAACTATAATACCGCCGCCCCAGATGACGCCAATATCCATCGGTGTCACGGCGAGGATATCGCCAAACAGAAACCCCATCAGATCGACCCTGACCCAGGTCATGAAGGCCAGAACCACAAGGCCGACCGCCAGCGTCGCATGGGCCAGCAAACCAAGAAGCGCATCCGAGGACAGGGTCGCCCGTTTTTGCAGCACCAGAAGAAGAAGTGACACGACGACGGATACAACAAACACCACGATCGTTATGTTCAATTCGAGGAGGAGCGCCATCGCCACGCCCAGCAGGGCCGAATGCGAGAGCGTGTCGCCAAAATAGGCAAGCCGCCTCCAGATAATGAAACATCCGACCGGACCGGCCACCAGCGCAACACCAATGCCGCCGATCACTGCCCGTGTGAAGAAATCATCAAGCATCGACCCTGGTCCCGGTTGTTGTGCCCGGCTTGTTGCCGGAGCTGCTGTCGGCTGCGGCCTCTTCATCACCAATCTGCACAACACCGCCATCCGGCAGATGCTCATGGTCATGCCGATGCTCGTACAGCGCAAGACCCGGCGCCGCCTGATCCCCGAACAGTGATTTGAATTCATCACTGGACGCAACCGTGGCCGGTGTTCCGGAACAACAGATGTGACCATTCAGACAGATCACCCGGTCCGTTTTCGACATCACCACATGAAGATCGTGGGAAATCAGCAACACACCGCAATTCAGCCTGGTGCGTATATCCTCGATCAATTTGTAGAGCGCGATTTCGCCATTGAAATCAACACCCTGAACAGGTTCATCAAGCACAAGGAATTCCGGGGTGCGAAGGATGGCACGCGCCAGCAGGACCCGCTGGAATTCGCCGCCGGACAATTTGCTCATCTGGGCCTTTGCCAGATGATCCGTCCCAGTCAACGCCAGCGCCTCTTCCATCTGTCGGCTGCTGGCCCGGTTTGTCAGCCGCAGAAACCGGTTCACGGTCAGCGGCAGGGTCCAGTTGACCTCGAGCTTTTGCGGCACATAGCTGGCGCGCAGGTCGGGCTTCTGGCGCGCCGCGCCTTCATCAGGGTGAAGAATGCTAAGCGCCATCTTCGCGGTTGTGGATTTGCCAGATCCGTTGGGCCCGATCAGCGTGACGATCTCACCGGCCTCTATGCTCATCGAAACGCCACGCACCAGCCATCTGTCTGATCTGAAAACGCCGGCATTGTCGAGCGATACAAGCATGTCTAGAGGTCCATTTCTTAAGCGCTGAAAGGGTTTGTAGCAAAAATTGTCACGAAGTGAGGAATTTTGTTGCCTCTTCCCGCTAAACATTATGTTATAGTATTACAAATCAAACCCGATCGTAAACCGCCTTTGACTGGAGATTCTTGATGCGCCCTGTCGGAACCGCGTTGCTTGCCACGACCATACTCACGACCAGTGTCACCCTCGCCAAGGCTGATGTAAAGGTGGTCGCATCGATCAAACCTGTCCATTCGCTTGTCGCCGCGGTCATGCAGGGTGTTGATACCCCCTACCTTCTTGTCGATGGTGCTGGCTCGCCGCATACATACGCTCTCAAGCCGTCACAGGCACGGCAACTTCAGGATGCCGACCTGGTGTTCTGGATGAGCCATGACCTCGAAGCCTTCCTTGAAAAACCGATCGAAAGCATCGCGGCCAACGCAACATCGGTACAGCTGATGGAAAGCCATGGGCTGACAAAGTTGAATTTCCGTGAAGGCGGAGCCTTTGCTTCCCACGATCATGATGACCATGATGACCATGATGACAAAGATCATGACGATCATGATGACCATGGGCATGACGATCATGGGCATGACGATCATGGGCATGACGACAAGGATCATGACGACAAGGATCATGACGACAAGGATCATGACGACAAGGATCATGATGATCATGATGACCATGGGCATGACGACAAGGATCATGATGACCATGGGCATGACGACAAGGATCATGACGACAAGGATCATGACGACAAGGATCATGATGGCGTCGACCCG
>NTKV01000032.1 GCA_002457745.1 SAR116 cluster bacterium MED-G06
CGGCCAGTACCATGCTGTCGCCAGCGGCGAAATGGTCTGATTCGCGGTAGCGTTTGCCGTCACCGACATTCGCATCGAACATGTGAATCTTGTCATATTGCGCGCGGACGGATCCGTCAGGGCTGATCATCACGGCACGATTGACCAGCCTGCCATCTGCGCGACGCAGGAATATCGACCCGACATGAAGATCTATGCCCTTTCCCGCGGCGCAGGCGCGAAGCGCATCAAGAGTGGGGCTCGCGGACTCATCCTCGGCCTCGGCCTCGAGCGTCTTGCGGTTGGCCGCAAGGAAGGTTGCTGCCTCGGGAAGGCTGACGATACGGGCCCCCTGCCCGGCCGCCTCGCCAATCATTGGCAGCAGGAAGGCAAGGGTCTCTTGCGAGGTGCCGGCGGCGCAATATTGCAGGGCCGCAACCGTGACCGGCGCCGTCATGCCGCCAGCAATCCGTCGAGATGGCCGGCAGTCTCCAGCGCGTAGAGCTCACGGCACCCGCCGATATGGTCACCATCGATGAAAATCTGCGGCACGGAAGTCTTGCCGCCGGCGCGCGATCGCATCTGGGCGCGCAATTCCGAACTGAGCGACACGTCGATCTGCTCATATTGCACATTCTTGCTGTCGAGAAGGCGCAGCGCGCGGCTGCAGAACCCGCACATCATGCCTGTATAGATTTCGACTTTTGCCATGTTGTGTCCATCCTTGAGATCTCCCGCCATATATCCGCCCTGCCGCTGCGGAAATCAAGCCTCGCGCGGGCGGACAACCCGTGCGAGAACCAGCGCCGACACATCCCCGCTTCCGGATCTGGCAAGGCATCTTGCCGCTTCGAACAGGGTGGCACCGGTGGTCATCACATCATCAACCAGAATCACCTGGCGTCCGGCCAGTCCGCGGCGCTCCGCCTCGGGCACGGCAAAGGCCCCGGCGAGATTGCGGCGGCGCTGATGACGGCTGAGCCCGCCCTGGCTCTCCGTCGCGCGCCGGCGTGTCAGAACCGCGGGGGCAAACTGTCCGGCCCCGGTGGTCCGGCACAGCTGACGCGCCAGCTCGGCAGACTGGTTGTAGCGCCGTTTCAGGTAACGGCGGCCGTGAAGCGGCACCGGGACGACCAGCGGTTCGCTGGTGCACAGCGCGGTAAAATCGCGTGCGATCAGCGCTGACAGAAAGGGCGTGAGCTGCAGCGCATCACCATGTTTGAAGGCGAGGATCAGCTTGCGGGAGCTGTCATTGTAATGCAGCGCGGCGCGGATGGCCGCCAGCGGCGGCGGAGCGGTGAAACAGGACGCGCAGATCGGCTCAGACAGGGTGTGACCAAGCGGCAGGCCGCAACGCCGACAGACTGGTGCGGCGATCGCAGAAAGCCCACGCCAGCAGCGCGCACACAGCCCGGTGCTTTCGGCAAAATTCCTGCAGACCACACATTGATGCGGCAGCACCAGATTGGCCAGCTTGGCGCCGGCCTGGCTTAGCTGTCTGAACATCGGACAAGTCTAGAGCGTCCGGGTAAATGCGGCGTTAACACCCGCCTGCGGCCCGTGCTTTTCGCTTGCGATTTGCCCCTTCGACGGCGACAGTGCGGCGCATGAGCGACACCCCGACCATTCCCAGATTGTTCGACCAGACGGCTCAGCGCCGGTATCGTGACCGCGCCGCGGCGGGGTTTGGCGGTTTCGATTTCCTGAAGCGTGAAGCGGCGCTGCGCATTGCCGACAGGCTCGAACTGATGCGCCGCGACTTCCCGCTCTGTCTCGATTTCGGCTGCCATGACGGCGCCCTGACCCGCGAGATACGTGCAACCGACAAGGTTGGAACAGTGATCCAGGCCGATCCGGCCGCGGGGTTTGCGGCGCACGCCGCCGACTGTGGGCCGGCGGTGGTCACCGAATATGACAGGCTGCCTTTTGCCGCGGCCAGCTTTGATGCCGTGTTCTCCTGTCTGACGCTGCATTGGGTCGATGATCTTCCGGGGGTGATGGCGCAGATGCGGCGGATGCTGAAACCGGACGGGCTGTGCCTGGTCAATCTTCTTGGCGGGGCAACGCTTACCGAATTGCGCGCCGCCCTTCTCGAGGCCGAGCAGGAGCTGTCAGGCGGGGCCGGGCCGCGCACCGCGCCGATGGCTGATATCCGTGATGTCGGGGCGCTGCTCGGGCGGGCCGGGCTGGCCCTGCCGGTGGCCGATGCCGACCGGCTGACCATCACCTATCCCGATATATTCCGTCTGATGGCCGACCTTCGCGGCATGGGTGAGCAGAACGCGCTTCTTGGCAGACAGAAAGAGCCAACATCCCGGCGCCTGTTCCTTCGTGCCGCGGAAATCTATCATGACCGCTTTGCCGGTCCGGATGGCCGTATTCCGGCAAGCTTCGAGATCATCACCCTGACCGGCTGGGCCCCGCATGAAAGCCAGCAGCAGCCGCTCCGTCCGGGAAGCGCGGCGCACCGGCTTGCCGACAGTCTGGGGGCCACCGAGCAGGATCCCGAGGCCTGATGTCGTTACATCAACAGATCCTGGATGGCTGGAATCAGCGGTAGGTCCGCCGCTGGCATCTCGTAGTCACGAAGCCGTGCGGCGCGGACCCAGGCCAGATCACCGCCTTCCATGGGCTGTGGCTGGCCTTTCCATTTGCGGCAGACATAGACAAGCATCAGGAGGTGGAAATCATCATAGGCATGGCTGGCAAAGCTCAGCGGTGCCAGACAGGATTCCGCCGTATCGATCCCCAGCTCCTCGCCAAGTTCGCGGATCAGCGCCGCCTCCGGCGTTTCGCCAGCTTCGACCTTGCCGCCGGGAAATTCCCACAGGCCTGCCATACGCTTTCCCGCAGGCCGCTGCGCCAGCAACACGCGGCCATCGGCATCGACCAGCACCACGGCGCTGACCAGAACCATCGGCAGGGCGGTGGTGTCAGCTGCGGTAGTCGGCATTGATCGAGATGTAGCCATGGGTCAGGTCACAGGTCCAGACTCTGGCGGTGCCACCACCGGCCCCGACAGTCAGGGAGATGGCGATGTTTGCGCCTTTCATATGCGCCGCCACCGGCGCTTCGTCATAATCTTCGACACGCGCCCCGCCGCTTGCAATCAGCACGCCGCCAATGCTGATTGTCAGCTGGCTCTGCTCGATGGCGGCACCTGCTTTGCCGACGGCCATGACAATGCGGCCCCAGTTGGCGTCCTCACCGGCAATGGCGGTTTTCACCAGCGGCGAATTTGCGACCGCGAGGCCGATCCGGTGTGCCGTCGCGTCATCAGCGGCGCCGCTGACATCGATGGTGATGAATTTTGTGGCGCCTTCACCGTCGCGGACAATCTGCGTCGCCAGATCCTGCATCACCTGGTCAAGGGCGGCGCGAAACCCGGCAAGCCCGGGGTCATCGGCACTGCCAGGCAGCGGATTGCCGGCCTTGCCGGTGGCCATCAGAAACACACTGTCATTGGTCGAGGTGTCGCTGTCGACGGTGATCGCATTGAAGCTTCGCCGCGTCGCGTCGGTCAGCAGCGATGTCAGAACCCGGTGCGGCAGGGCGGCGTCGGTGGCGATGAATCCCAGCATCGTTGCCATGTCAGGCGCGATCATGCCAGACCCTTTGGCGATGCCGGAAATCTGCACCGTCCGGTCGCCAATGGTGGCGGTTGCGCTGGCCCCCTTGGCAAATGTGTCGGTGGTGCGAATGGCTTCGGCGGCGGCGTGCCAGCTGGTATGGCCAGCTGCCAGTGCCGGCATATGCGGCAACAGCATCGCAGTGTCGAGCGGCTCGCCAATCACCCCGGTGGAAGCCATCATCACCGCATCCGCATTGCAACCAAGCGCCTCGCCAACAGCGCTGCAGCAGGCGGTAACCGCCGCGATACCACCAGTGCCGGTAAAGGCGTTGGCGTTGCCGGCATTGACCAGGACGGCGCGCGCCGGAATGCCGCCCGAGACCCGCTGGCGACACCATTCCACCGGCGCCGCCGCGGTATCGGAGCGGGTGAAGACGGCGGCCATCTCTGTCCCCTCGTCGAGGCGCATCAGCAGCATGTCGTCACGCCCCTGATATTTCATTGCAGAGGCTGCTGTCGACAGGGTTACCCCGTCGATGGTGGCAAGCTCGGGAAAGCTGGCGGGGGCGAGCGGCGAGAGGGTCATTGCGCGGCGGCGGCAGACTGCCGTGCCTCGGCCATTACCTCTTCCAGCGGGCGGATATCGAGGCTCGATCCGACACGGAGCTCCTCGACAATGCGGGAGAAGCTCTGACGCGACAGGTTGGCGACGATCTGGTCGCGCATCTCGTCAAGCGACGGGGCCGCCTCGATGCCCTTGTCATCAACCTTGAGAACATGCCACCCGAACTGTGTCTGCACAGGTGTTTCGGAATAGCTTCCCGCCGGCATGGAGAAAGCGGCTGTCTCGAAGGCCGGCACCATCTGGCCTCGACCGAAGCTGCCAAGCTCGCCACCATTCGGGCCGCTTGGGCCGGTGGATTTTTCCTTTGCCAGCTCGGCGAACTCCGCGCCGTCATTCAGCTGTGCAATGATCGCCCTGGCCTCATCCTCGGTTTCGACAAGGATATGGGACGCGGTGACCTGCTCGCGAGAGGCGGTGTCGTCGACATAGGCGTCATAAGCGGTCTGGATCGCCTCGTCGGTCAGCTGTTCCGACACCTTGCGGGTGATGTAGGCCTCGCCGATGACACGGTTTGCTGCTGTCCTGATGGCCTCTGCCACCACCTCGTCCTGGTCGATCCCGCTTTCTTTGCCGGCGACAGCGGCAAGACGCGAGTTGACCACCTCATCGACAAGCTGCGGATACAGGGCGGCGATGCCCTGCTGCTGATATTCGGCCGGCAGGGTTTCGGCAACGGCGATGATTTCATCAAGATAGACGGTCTCGCCATTCAGCGTTGCCACCGTGATGCGGTCCTGTGACAGGGCTGGCAAGGATGCCGTCAGAACAGCGACGGACAGGGCAGCGGTTGCCAGGAAGGCGGGAAGCGATTTCATCGGTAATCCTCTCAGGACAAGGCCGTTTTAAAAAGGTCGGCATGATGGTGGGTGGCGGTCGCCTGCTGGCGTCGTCATGCCCGCCGGAATTTGGGCGACAGTGTTGCCGATGACCGCCTGCATTTCAAGCCTTTGCAGCGCGACCCATGGCGGCGTTTGGACGCTGTGCGACGGGCGCTGGCGGGACAGCGGGCGTACAGTGGCGGTCGGGTTGGTCACGCCCCTGTCAACCTGCCGGTTTTATTGACAAGGAGGGCTGTCCGCACTATGTCCAAACTGGCCGGAAAGTTCGGTCCGGTGCCGCCATCTGGTGGCTGGTAGCAGCCGCGATGTGCCGTGTGGTGGCATTGCTGGCGAAGGTATGCGGGGAAGCCTCATGTTAGGGTCTTTGGCGAAAAGCCTGTTCGGGTCGGGGAATGACCGCGCGGTCAAGAAATTTACCTCGCAGGTCTCGGCCATCAATGCACTGGAAGATGACATTGCCGCGCTCAGTGATGAACAACTTGGCAGTTCAGTGACTGACCTGCGTGCCCGTCTGGACGACGGCGCGTCCCTCGACGATCTGCTCCCCGAAGCCTTTGCGCGGGTGCGCGAGGCGGCAAAGCGTGCCCTTGGACAGCGCCATTATGACGTGCAGCTGATGGGCGGCATCGCCCTTCACCAGGGGCAGATTTCCGAAATGAAGACCGGTGAGGGCAAGACGCTTGTCGCCACACTGGCGGTGTTCTTGAACGCGCTGAAGGGCGAGGGCGTCCATGTTGTCACGGTGAACGACTATCTGGCATCGCGTGATGCCAGCTGGATGGGCCGTGTCTATGAACGCCTTGGCATGAGCGTCGGCTGCATTGTCGGCAACATGGATGACGAGGAACGCCGCGCCGCCTATCGGAGCGATGTCACCTACGGCACCAACAATGAATTCGGCTTCGACTATCTCCGTGACAATCTGAAGTTCCGGATCGAGGACATGGTCCAGCGCGGCCACAGTTTCGCGATCGTCGACGAGGTTGACTCGATCCTGATTGACGAAGCGCGCACGCCGCTGATCATTTCCGGTCAGGCGGAAACAAGCTCTGACCAGTACAACACGGCCGATCGCATCATTCCCGACCTTGTTCCCGAGGATTACGACCTCGACGAGAAGGGCCGTACGGTGACACTGACCGAGGACGGGATCGAGCATGCTGAAGAGCTGTTGCGCGGCATCGACGCGATGGGTGAGGGAACGCTCTATGACGTCGAGAATGTCGGGCTTCTGCATCATGTGAACCAGGCGCTGCGCGCCCATATGCTGTTCCAGCGCGACACCCATTACATGATCAAGAACGGCCAGGTGGTGATCATCGATGAATTCACCGGCAGGGCGATGGAGGGCAGGCGCTTCTCCGAAGGGCTGCACCAGGCCATCGAGGCGCGTGAGGGGCTGGAAATCCAGCCTGAGAACCAGACTGTCGCCTCGGTCACCTTCCAGAATTACTTCCGCCTCTATGACAAGCTTGCCGGCATGACCGGCACGGCGATGACCGAGGCCGGCGAATTTTCCGAGATCTACAAGCTCGAGGTCACCAGCATCCCGACAAATGTCGACGTGCAGCGGATCGACCATGATGACGAGGTCTATCGCACCACCGAAGAGCGCGACAATGCCGTCATCGATCTCATTGTCGACTGCCAGGAGCGCGGTCAGCCGGTGCTTGTCGGCACTGTGACCATCGAAAAGTCAGAGGCGCTGTCTGCGGTGCTGAAAAAGCGCAAGATCGTGCACAATGTCCTGAATGCCCGCTTCCATGCCGAGGAAGCGAAGATCATCGCCGGAGCAGGTGTGCCGGGGGCGGTGACCATCGCCACCAACATGGCTGGTCGCGGCACCGACATCCAGCTTGGCGGCAATCTGGATATGCGCCTTGAGGATGCTGCCAGTGAGGGTGAGCTCGCCGCGGCACAACATGATGCGATTGTCAGTGACGTCGCCGCTCTGAAAGCGCAGGCGCTTGCGGCGGGCGGTCTTTACGTGATCGGCACCGAGCGGCACGAATCACGCCGGATCGACAACCAGCTTCGTGGCCGAACCGGCCGTCAGGGCGACCCCGGTGCCTCGAAATTCTTCCTGTCCCTCCAGGATGACCTGATGCGGATCTTCGGGTCCGACAAGCTTGATGGCATGCTGCAGAAACTCGGGCTGGAAGAGGGTGAGGCCATCGTTCATCCGTGGATCAACAAGGCCGTCGAGAAAGCCCAGTCGAAGGTTGAGGCGCGCAATTTCGAGATCCGCAAGCAGCTGCTGAAATTCGATGATGTCATGAATGACCAGCGCACGGTGATTTTCGAGCAGCGCAAGGACATCATGCGCGCCCCCGATGTCCAGGAAACGGTCGGCGAGATGCGGCGTGAGGCCGTTGCCCAGATTGTCGAGCGTTCGGTGCCTGCCGGAAGCTTCAGCGACCAGTGGGACGCCGCGCAGTTGCAGACCGACGCGCAGCGGGTTCTCGGGATCGAGGTGCCGGCAGAGGACTGGTTCGCCGAGGACGGTGTCGCCGAGACCGAAATCGAGGAACGGCTGACCGACAGGTCTGACCGCTACATGGCAGAGAAGGCTGTCCGCATCGGACCCGACACCATGCGGATGGCTGAAAAGTCGCTTCTGCTTCAGGTTCTGGACCAGCAATGGAAAGAACATCTCCTCGGTCTCGACCAGCTTCGCCAGGGCATTTCCCTTCGCGCCTATGCGCAGAAGGATCCGCTGAACGAATACAAGCGCGAGGCTTTCACCATGTTCGAGGGGCTTCTTGCCGGCCTTCGCGAGACGGTGACGATGGTGCTGAGCCATGTCGAGGTGCGCCAGCCCGAGCCCGAGCAGGCTCCAGAAGCGGCGGCACCGCAGCCGAACCGCAAGGTCTCTCGCAACGAGCCCTGCCCCTGTGGATCCGGCAAGAAATACAAGCATTGCCATGGCAAGCTGGCCTGAGGCCTGATGACTGGCGAGGTGACAGGGCGATGATCAAATATCAGCTGATCTGCGACGGTGATCATGAATTCGAAGGCTGGTTCGCCGATTCCGCTGCCTTTGAATCGCAGCAGAAGGCCGGTTATCTGACCTGTCCTGTCTGTGATTCGGTGATTGTGCGGCGTGCCCTGATGGCGCCCAACCTGAACAGTCCGAAAACCCGCAAGAACCGGCCTTCCGAGGCACCCGACCTCCGGTCAGGCCGGCCTTCAGCAGCAGGCCCGGCCACACCGGAAAACATTCCGAATGGTGGTCCGGCAGGGGGTCCTGCGGGAGGTCCGGCAGGTAGCCCCGGAGGCGCGCCGGCAGCAACCCTGCCGCCAGAGGCAGCGCAGAAGATGCAGGCGCTGATGAATGAGATGCGCGCGCTGCAGTCGAAAATCCGGGCCGAATGCCGTGATGTCGGCAAGGATTTTGCCGAGGAGGCGCGGAAGATTCACTACGGCGAGGCCGAGCCGGAAGGCATTTATGGTCAGGCCACACCGGAAGAGCGCGAGGCGCTCGATGAAGAGGGGGTCAATGTCGTCGACATCCCCTGGCTTCCGAAAGACAACTAGTCCGAAAAACGCGATCCGCGCCTAGCTGCTGGTGCCGCTGGCCGCGTAATTCACCGCCAGACTGGCGGTTCGGAAAAACCCGTTGGCCCCGATGCGGCGTGCCGGACGGGGGGCAAACCCGGTCATGTCGTCAAGCACAATGCCGCTGGCGGCAAACTCGGCGCGAAGTTCCGAAGGTTTCACGAACCGCGCCGGATCATGGGTGCCGGCAGGCACCAGGCGAAATATATATTCCAGCGCCACCTTGGCCAGCGCCAGCGATGCCAGGGTCCGGTTGATTGTGGTGATGACGACGGTTCCGCCCGGGGCCAGCATGGCAGCGATGGAGGCGGCGAACAGCCGCCTGTCGGTGACATGTTCGATCACCTCGGACGCATAGATGACATCGAACACCGCCCCGGTCTCGGCAAGAGCCTCGGCGGTCACGCAGCGATAGTCGATGTCGAGGCCGCTCTGTGCGGCGTGCGCGCGGGCCGCGTCGATGGCCTGCGGCGTGGCGTCGATTCCTGTCACCGTACCGCCAAGCCGGGCCATGGGCTCTGCCAGCAGTCCACCGCCGCAGCCGATATCAAGAATACGAACACCGTCCAGATTCTGGCGGGCAGGATTCTGGGGTTGCTTGCTGGTGCCGATCCGGTGGATGCTGTCAAGAATGTAGTCGATGCGTACCGGCGTGAAATCATGCAGCGGGGCCATCGGGCCCTCGGTATCCCACCATTGCGATGACATCGCAGCGAAATTGTCGATCTCTTTTTGGTCTGCCGTTGTGCCCACAGGCTTGCCCCACTCCACCTTAATCGCTAAGACATCAGCGATTTTCCAGCAACTGGCGGCAACCATAAGGCAAAAATGGCGCTCATTGTTCAAAAATTTGGGGGAACCTCGGTTGGCGATCTCGATCGCATCCGTAATGTCGCCGCGCGGGTGAAATCCGAGGTGGATGCCGGCAATCAGGTGGCCGTCGTGGTTTCGGCAATGGCTGGAACGACCAACCAGCTTGTTTCCTGGGCGCGTGACATCGGGCCGATGCATGATGCCCGTGAATATGACGCCATCGTCGCCACCGGCGAACAGGTGACCGTCGGGTTGCTGGCCATCGCATTGCAGAATCAGGGCGTTGACGCCCGCTCCTGGCTTGGCTGGCAGATCCCGATCCGCACAGATGACGTGCATGGCGCCGCCCGCATCGACAGCATCGATACCACCCTGATGCGCGCGCGTCTGGCCAGCGGCCAGGTGGCGGTCGTTGCCGGCTTCCAGGGCATTGCCCCCGATGGCCGGGTGGCAACGCTTGGGCGCGGCGGCTCGGACACCTCGGCGGTGGCGCTTGCCGCGGCGCTGGATGCGGATCGCTGTGATATCTATACCGATGTCGACGGCGTCTACACCACCGACCCGCGGATTGCCCCGAAGGCGCAGAAACTCGAGCGGATCACTTTCGAGGAAATGCTGGAAATGGCATCCCTTGGCGCCAAGGTCCTGCAGACCCGGTCGGTCGCCATGGCCATGCGCCACAATGTCAACCTGCAGGTGCGGTCCAGTTTCTCGGACGCGCCTGGCACCCTTGTCGTGAATGAGGACGCAATCGTGGAACAGGAAAAGATCAGCGGTATCGCCTATAGCCCGGACGAGGCGAAGGTCACCATCCAGGGGCTTCCCGACAAGCCGGGAATCGCCGCCGCCATCTTTGGCGAACTGGCCGACAATCACATCAATGTCGACATGATTGTGCAGAGCGCGGCGAGTGAAGGCCAGCGTACCGATATCACTTTCTCGCTGGGGCGCGGTGACCTCGACAAGGCACTCGAGATCATTGGTGGCAACAAGGAGGGTCTGGCCTTCCAGGGCGTCGACTCAAAGGGCGATGTCACCAAGATCTCGGTCGTCGGTACGGCCATGCGCTCGCAGCCCGGCGTTGCCAAGACGATGTTCGAGACACTTGCCGAGCGCGGCATCAACATCGAGGTGATCTCGACATCGGAAATCAAGATTTCGGTGCTGATTGCTTCGGATTATACCGAACTTGCCGTACGCAGCCTTCACTCTGCCTTCGGGCTGGATTCCGAAGACTAGGGTGCCAGATCTGGCGTCGGACGGCGCGAAATCGCCGCAAAAGGCTCGGAAACGGCATTTTTGCGCTCAGATTGGTGTTTTTGTTGTCCATCGGCAGGTTGCAATCCCCGGTGGTTTCGATACTGTGTAGTCATACTTCTTTGACCACCGCGTGAGCTGCAATGGACTTCGAGACACGCGACGACGAAACGTTTCAGGACAGCTTCGAAGCCATAGGCGCGGAGCTTGCTTCCGCACGTCTGGAAAGCGGAATGCAGGTGACCGAGCTGGCACAGCTTCTCCGGATTTCACGGCATTATCTGAAAGACCTTGAGGCCGGGGATCACAGCAACCTTCCGGAGGCGACCTACGTCTCTGGATATATCCGTTCTCTCGCCCGCGAAGTCGGGCTGGATCCGGAGGTGATGTCACAGCGCTATCGCAGCCTTGTGAAACAGGTGTCGGAAAAGCCGGCCTACCAGTTCCCCGTCGATAACCAGCAGCCGCAGCGTTCCGGTGCGATGATCGCTTCGATCATGGTGATTTTCGCGGTGGGCGGCTATGGCGGCTGGTACGCGGCAGGAAAGCCCGACCTGTTGGCCGGGATGTTCGGGTCGCCTGAGCCGGAAGTGGCGGCGGTCATGCCTCAGGTTGAAATCACCGTGACCGAGCCTGATAATCTAATTTCTGGCGAAGGGCTAATTTCTGGCGAAAGGCTAATCTCTGGTGAAAAAGAGGCGCAGCCACTCGCCTTATTGACCGGCGCCTCATCGACCGGCGCCCCGGCAGCGGCAGCGGCAGCCGCCGATGCTGTTGGTGAGACAAAGGATCTGGCCGCATCCCCGCTGGTTGATGGCGCTGATGTCACGCCGGTGAATGGCGAGGGCACCGATGCTGGCGATGCACCCGTCGCGCTGGCTGTTGGTGAAACGCCGGCTGGTGCGCCGCCGGTCGATGATGTGGTGCCCGCCGATCTGGCCGCCACCGCCACCCAACCATCCGCCACCCAATCATCTGCCCCCCAATCATCTGTGGCTCTGGAAGCGCCCGCGCTGGAAACGGCCGCGCTGCAGAGTGACGGTGGGGGAACGGCTGGTGAAATGGCGCAGGACACCACGCCGCTTGCGGATGGTCTGCCGGCTGACGACACGACATCCGGGGCAACCACTGGGGCAACCGACCTGGCTGCTTCAGGTGAGGCTTCACAGCCTGCCACGACAGCCGAGCAGACCGTCGGCGCGGCCAATGGTGATGCCGTTGCTGGCGCTGAACCGCTGTCTCGCGGTGGTGTCGCCTTTGCCAGACAGCGTCTTCCCGAGCAGGAGATCACGGTGCGGGCCACAGGCATCAGCTGGGTCGAGATCATCCGCAATGACGGCGAAGAGGTGATGACGAAGCTGATGCGCGAGGGCGAAATCTATGTCGTTGATTCGCGCGACAAGCTGTATCTGAGCACTGGCAATGCCGGCGGGCTTGAATTGCTGTTCCATGACGGCAGTGTGCGCGCCATTGGCGAGAGTGGTGAGATCCTTCGTGACCTGCCACTTGATGCCGACCGTCTTCGCAACCAACTCTAGCGCGATGATGTCTGGCGTCCATGGGTGACGCACATCGACCGGCGGCGCCGGGTCTTCCCGATACGGGTTCATAGCAGGATTTTCAGGAGAGCTGGCCGTGGCCAACGCCTACAGAGCCTACAGGACAATCGAACGACGACGCTGCCGCCAGATCATGGTGGGCGCGGTGCCGGTTGGCGGTGATGCCCCGATCTCGGTGCAGACAATGACCAACACGCTGACCACCGATGTCGCCGGGACGCTGGCGCAGATCGAGGCGGCTGCCAAGGCCGGGGCGGACATCGTTCGTGTGTCCTGTCCTGACGAGGACAGCACCCGGGCGTTGCATGAGATCTGCCGCGAAAGCCCGGTGCCGATTGTCGCTGACATCCATTTCCATTACCGCCGTGCCATCGAGGCCGCCGAGGCTGGCGCCGCCTGCCTTCGGATCAACCCGGGCAATATCGGCAAGGAGGACCGGGTGCGCGAGGTGATCAAGGCAGCGCGTGACCATGGGTGTTCGATGCGGATCGGGGTGAATGCCGGCTCGCTTGAGCGGCATCTTCTGGAAAAATATGCCGAACCCTGTCCCGAGGCGCTGGTCGAATCCGCGCTCGAGCATGCGCGCATCCTCCAGGATAACGACTTTCATGAATTCAAGATTTCGGTAAAGGCCTCGGATGTCTTTCTGGCGGTTGCCGCCTATCAGCAGCTTGCCGATGTTATCGACTGTCCGCTTCACATCGGCATCACCGAGGCAGGTGGTCTTCGCGCCGGCACGGTCAAATCGGCGATCGGGCTTGGCGGGCTTCTGTGGGCCGGCATCGGGGACACGGTGCGCGTATCCCTGTCCGCTGACCCGGCCGAAGAGGTGCGGGTCGCCTATGAAATGCTGAAATCGCTTGGGCTTCGGCGCCGTGGGGTGACTGTCATCTCCTGCCCGTCCTGTGCCCGCCAGCAGTTCAATGTCATCGAAACGGTGCAGGTGATCGAGGAACGGCTCGAGCATATCGATGTGCCGATCACGGTTTCGATCATCGGCTGTGTCGTCAACGGCCCGGGCGAAGCGCGCGAAACCGATATCGGACTGACCGGTGGGGGCAAGGGAACCCACCAGATCTATGTCTCCGGCCTTGCCGATCACAGGTTGACGAACGGTGATATCGTCGAGCATGTTGTCGACCTTGTCGAGGCCCGCGCCGCGGCCATCAAGGCTGGCGAGATTCCGGCAAGCAGCTGACCTGAACCAAGGACCCGTCCAGAATGTCTCGACTGCAACCTGCCAGGGGAACTTCCGACCTGTTGCCGGCGGCCATGGCCGCACACCGCCGGGTGATCGAAACGGCGCGTGCTGCTGCCGGTGGTTACGGGTTTCAGGAAATGGCGACGCCGATCTTCGAATTCGCCGAGGTGTTTTCGCGCCCGCTTGGTGACAGCAGTGATGTGGTCACCAAGGAAACCTATAATTTCACCGATCGTGGCGGCGAAACCTTTACGCTGCGGCCCGAGAACACAGCCGGGGTTGTGCGGGCGATGATCTCGAACGGCCTGACGCAAAGTCTGCCGTTGAAATTCTTCTATGCCGGCCCGATGTTCCGCTATGAGCGGCCGCAAAAGGGACGGATGCGCCAGTTCCACCAGATCGGCATTGAATATCTTGGCCCGCGCGACGGCATCGCCGATGCCGAGATCATCGGCTGCGGGGCGCGGGTTCTTGATGATCTTGGTGTTCTCGGAAGCTGCAGATTGCATCTGAATTCCCTTGGCGATGCTGCCAGCCGCCAGGCTTATCGTGCCGCGCTTGTGGGGTTTCTGGAATCGCATGCTGGCGACCTGTCCGAGGACAGCAAGGCACGGCTGAAGACCAATCCGCTGCGCATTCTTGATTCCAAGGACCAGGGCGACCGCGCGATTCTTGCCGACGCACCGCGGCTGGATGCGCATTTGAATGATGACTCGCGTGCGCATTTCGCGGCGGTGACCGGGGCTCTTGATGCGGCCGGCATCAGCTGGAATTTTGATCCGCTGCTGGTCCGTGGACTTGATTACTATTGCCACACGGCGTTTGAATTCATCACCGACGCACTTGGGGCGCAGGGAACCGTTCTAGGCGGTGGACGCTATGACGGCCTGTCGGAAATGCTGGGCGGCCCGCCGGTTGCCGGAGTTGGCTGGGCGGCCGGGGTTGAACGGCTTGCCATGCTTCTCGGAGACGTTGATGCCGCTGCACCGCATGTTGCGGTGATGCCAATGGATGGTGATGTCGAAGCCACCTGTTTTGCCCTTGCCGAAACGCTGCGCTCGCAGGGGATCGCGGTTGATCTTCCAACCGGCGGCGCGATCGGCAAGCGGATGAAGAAGGCCGACCGGGCCGGCATTCGTGTGGCGGTGATCCTTGGCAGTGACGAGGCTGCCGCCGGCACAGTGCAGATTCGCGATCTGCGCGGTGGCACGCAGGATGAGGTTGCCCAGACAGACCTTGCCACGGCCATCGGTGCGATGCTGGCCCGTCAGCCTGATGGAGTAGAAGGATGAGCCTGGCACAATCCATGGCGCGGGTGGTGGCCCGCCGTGACGAGGTCGAGGCAAAGCTCTCCGACTCCGCCTCGCTGTCGCCTGATGACCTTGCCAACCTGTCCCGCGAGCTGTCCGAGCTTCGTCCTGTGTGCGCGCAGGTCGATCTGGTGCGCCGGCTGGAAGATGAGCGGGAATCTGCCGAAGGGCTGGTGGCCGAGGCTGGTGATGACGCCGAGCTTGTCGAGATGGCACGCGCCGAAATCCAGGAGATCGACAGCCGTCTGCCGGACGAGATGCAGGCGCTGCAGCTTCTGCTGCTGCCGCGTGACAAGGATGATTCGCGAAACGCCATCCTCGAGGTGCGCGCCGGCACCGGCGGCGACGAGGCCGCATTGTTTGGCGCCGACCTGTTCGGGATGTATCAGCGTTTTGCGGCGCGGCATGGTTGGCGCTTCGAGGTGATGGAGGTCTCCGAGACCGGCATTGGTGGCTACAAGGAAGCCACCGCCAACATCGCCGGAAGCGATGTGTTCGCGCGTCTGAAATTTGAATCCGGTGTGCACCGGGTCCAGCGCGTTCCCGAGACCGAGGCTGGCGGGCGCATCCATACGTCGGCAGCGACGGTCGCCGTTCTCCCCGAAGCCGAAGATGTCGATATCGACGTTCAGGAGAGCGATCTTCGGATCGATGTGTTCCGGGCTTCCGGCCCAGGCGGACAGTCGGTGAACACCACCGACAGTGCGGTGCGGATCACCCATATCCCGACCGGTATTGTGGTCAGCCAGCAGGACGAGAAGTCGCAGCACAAGAACCGGGCCAAGGCGATGAAGATCCTGCGGGCACGGCTTTATGATGCCGAGCGCGCCCGCCTTCAGGCAGAACGTGCCGCCTCACGCAAGGGGCAGGTGGGATCAGGGGACCGCTCCGAGCGGATCCGCACCTATAATTTCCCGCAGGGACGGGTCACCGATCATCGCATCAACCTGACCCTCTACAAGCTCGACAAGGTCATTGCCGGCGAGGCGCTGGACGAGGTGGTCGACGCGCTCACCGCCGAGGATCAGGCACAACGCCTTGCCGAGGGCGATGAATGACACCGTCCTCGGAGTCCCAGAATATCTGGGAGGCGCGTGACATTTTGGGGCCGGCCGTGCGGCAGCTGTCGTCTGCCGGCATAGATGGTGCGGCGCTGGACAGCCGCCTTCTGCTGGCCGCCGCCATCGGCCGGGACGAGGCGGTTCTGCCGCATGAGACGCTTGCCGGGTTCGACGCCGCCGCCGCCGACAGATTTGCAGCTTATCTTGATCGCCGTGTCGGCGGTGAACCGGTCAGCCGGATACGCGGTTGGCGTGAGTTCTGGTCGCTTCGGTTTGACCTGTCACCGGCAACCCTCGACCCACGCGCCGACAGCGAGACGCTTGTCATGGCCGCGCTGGAAGAAGTCGGTGCACAGGCAGACCGGCCGTTGCGGTTGCTTGACCTTGGCTGCGGGACCGGCGCGTTGCTGCTGGCCTGTCTTTCAGAGCTGAATGCTGCCACCGGATGCGGTATCGATATCGACCCCGTGGCGGTGGACACGGCATGTCGCAATGCCGACAGGCTCGAGTTTGGCAAGCGGGCCAGCTTCCTTCAGGGGGATTTTGCTGATCCAGAGACCGGTGGCACCGGCTTTGATCTGGTGCTGTGCAACCCGCCCTATATTCCGGCGGCCGAGATCGCGAAGCTGGCGCCCGAAGTGGCTTTGTTCGATCCGCACAGGGCCCTTGATGGCGGGGATGACGGTTTGACCTGCTGGCGCGCTGTGCTGCCACGGATTGCTGCCGGCCTGACCCCCAAGGGGCGTGCTGTTGTGGAGATTGGCGCCGGTCAGGAAGAGGCGGTGGTGATGCTGGCGCGCGGGTCAGGTCTTGCCGAGGTCAGACGTGTTCGCGACCTGGGCGGGATTGTGCGCTGCCTTGTTCTGCATCCGGCCAGCTAGGGGGCCGGAAGCGGGTGTCGCTCTGCCAATTTGCACCTCTGGCGAATTTGCGCTTGCATCTGCCTGTGCCAGACGGCTATTGTTCATGCGTTGAGCGATGCGATGCGCGACGCTCCTGAACCTCCGGATATGGCGGTAGAGAATGGCAAACCGAGCAGGTCTCGGATACGGCATATGCCGCTTGCCATGACAATTCAACTAACTGGTAAACAGGTCGATGAGACAGCCTCAGAACGCAAAGCGTGGGCGTGGACGTGGACGCCGCAGTAACGGCAATCCCCAGCCACATGTGCCAAATCGGAATACATCATACGAGTCCAACGGGCCGGAGGTGAAGCTTCGCGGCAACGCGCAACAGCTGAACGAGAAATATCTGGCACTGGCGCATGATGCCGCCGCCGCCGGCGAGCGGATCACCGCCGAGGCCTACACCCAGTTCGCCGATCATTATTTCCGGCTTCATCAGGCCGCCGTCGATGCCGCCGAGGAACGCCGCGCGCAGCATGCCGAGCGCCAGCCACGATCAGACCAGTCACGATCGGAGTCGCCGCAGCCGACGATCGAGGATGGCGCTGCCGAGACCGCCGAAGCGTCCGGCAATGGTGCCGCTGAGAAAGATGACGCTGCCGCCGGCAATGCCGAGGTGGTTGACCTCAGCCCGGCAAAATTGTCGGAAATTGTTCAGGAAGAGCAGGACTCAGCCTCAGCCTGACGCTGCCCCTGACTGGATGCCCCTGATCGGATGCCCCTAATCAAGCTGTTCCAGCCGGTCTCCGATCGAGACCGGGCCGGACTCGACGACCTCGGCAAAAATGCCGAGATCGGTGTGGCCGAAGGCCTTTTCCATCATCGGTAGATAATGGGGCCCACGAAGGGCTGTTTCGGGATCGACATCGATCGCGGCACAGCGCCCCACCGGGTCCACAACCTTCACCACTGCCGCACCAAGCTTCACCCGCTTGCCAATCAACGAGGCCTCCTCGAACGGCGTGTCGGTCTGCAGCATGATGTTAAGCCGGAACCGGCGCATGTCGGGCGTGGTGTCTGTGGCTTCGGCAAAGCGGGCGACCGATGCCGTGCCCCCAAGAGTGAGCAAAGCATGTTCACCGTAAGGGGTGTCCGCGAACGAGCCCTCGGCAATCCGCATCAGGCGCGGCGCCCCCGGCGTCTGGTCGCCGACAAACTCCGCAAAGAAGGCATCAATGTCATGGCGGCCGTCGGCGCTGTCCATGTCGGCGCTGACAACCAGCTTTCCGTGATGATGGATGTCGAGACATGTGCCGTCGAACCGGCAGTCAAGCGCTGCCAGCGCTTCGATCTTCATCTGCTGCAGGAACAGAGCCTTTTTCTGCCAGAGTCCCGGGGTCAGCTCGTCATGCTTCGGGTGCCCGTTTCCGATGGCATAGAGGCGGTCGTCAGGAAAATGCTTGCCAGCCTCGAGATGCACGGTGTCCCGGCATGCCCCGGTCAGACCTTTGACCGGGAAATGCCAGAGTGAGTCGACAATCATGGGGTGGTCCTGCGGTAGTGGTGCGCGATCAGTTGGATGCCTGCTCGGACGGAAGAAGATCCATCGCTGCGAAGCGCAGTGACCCGGTGGCCAGCATCTCGGCCTCGACAAGCTCGACCTGGCTGCGGAAATCCTCCAGCAGCTCTGCCGGCACCTTTTCACCGGTCGGCAGGCTGACGGTCAACGGGTTGACCTTGCGGTTGTTCACCAGGATCTCGTAATGCAGATGCGGGCCAGTGGATCGTCCGGTGGAGCCGACATAGCCGATAATCTCGCCCTGCTCGACGCGCGCGCCGGGGGTCACCCCGCGGGCAATGCGGGACATATGGGCGTAGGCGGTATCATAGGTGCTGTTATGGCGGATGCGAATGTAGCGGCCGTAGGACCCGTTCCATCCCGACTTGGTTACCACGCCACTGCCGGCGGCAATGATCGGGGTGCCTGTCGGTGCCGCGAAATCGACGCCCTTATGCATCCGGTTGTAACCGCTGATCGGATGTCTGCGCATGCCATATGAGGATGACAGGCGGGCGCCGGAAATCGGCGTACGGATCAGGGTGCGCGCCGCGGAGTTGCCGTTGCTGTCGTACCAGCCGACGCGGTTGCCGTCATGGTCATACCGGTAATAGCCGAGGTGGTCACCGGACAGCATCAGGCCGGCATAGTGAAGCTTGGTTGCAATCTTCTCACCCGAAATCTGGTCGATCTGCTGTTCATACAACAATTCGAAGGCGTCACCGCTGCGGATCTCGCGCTGGAAGTCGACCGAAAAACCCATCACCCGGATATATTCGGCAAGGGCGTCATCAGGAATGTCGCTGCTGCCGGCGGCGCGGTAGATCGAATCATCAATCACGCCCTGGGCAAAGGCAAGGTAGCGTTCCACCGGTCGAATGGCGCTGAAGGCAATCCACCCCTCTTCCGGATCATCGATCGCAAAGATATCGCGGCCGTTCCGTGTGGTGAAGGCAAAGCCGTCATCGGCGATCCGCAACTCAAGCCCGACAGGAAGCGCCCGAAGGCTGGCCCGCCCGCTGACAGCGTCGACCGCGGCAGCAATGTCATTGGCAGCATAGCCGGCACGGCGCAGAACCTTGCCAAGACCCTCGCCGGAGCGGAGTTCGAAGCTGTCCTCATTGCGGGTGGTCTGGCCGGTCTGTGCCAGATACATCTCGGCAACCGTGCGGGTGGCGCGCGGCAGGATGCTCTGCACATCGGGACGCGGTGTCGGGATTTCGATCTCAACCGGCTCGCCAGGATAGAGGTAGGCAATATCCGGCTTGGGTGCAGGCAACGGTGTACCGTTGCTGCGAATCGGCTCCATCGCCGCCAACGCTGCCGTCGCGCCGATGGACAGCGCAAGGGCCGGGGCAAGGGCCGGGGCAATAAGTGAGGCGCCAGTGGCGACCAGACGAATCATGCTGCGAATCATCTTATTGTTTCCAAACGTCCCTATACGCACAGGTCGGGACCCCCGACCAAAATCTGCCTCATCATTGGTGAAGTAAAGGTTTTGGTCAAGAGCAGCGGAAAAATTTCGAAGTGATTCAGAAATTTGTGCCATGACCTTA
>NTKV01000033.1 GCA_002457745.1 SAR116 cluster bacterium MED-G06
GCCAGTGTCAGCGCCGCCGACATCCCGGTCAGCCCGCCCCCGATAATGGCGACATCGCTTGTGCGGGGGGCGTCGCAGCGGCCGTAGCGCGGCCTGTCGGCGAGTTCGGTTTCATAGATGCTCGTTTTGCTCACGGTTTTGCCTGTTGATGGGGCTGTTGTCGGCACTGTCGGTGTTTGCGCGAAAGTCCGACACAAGGTAGGCTTTCCGCAGTCAAGGGATCAAGACAAAGCAGTCTGGTCCCGGACTAACAGCGATATAACGGTGCCGACATGACATTCGACGACAAAACCACAAGCGACTGGCAGGCGCTTGATGCGGCGCACCATATGGCGCCCTTTACCGATTATGGTGAAATTCGCCAGCAAGGCGCGCGCATCATCACCCATGCCGAAGGCCATCACATCTTCGATACAGACGGCAACCGCATCCTTGATGGGATGGCGGGATTGTGGTGTGTGAATGTCGGCTATGGCCGGCCTGAACTTGTCGAGGCCGCCACCGCACAGATGCATGCGCTTCCCTATTACAACAACTTCTTCAAGACCAGCAATCAACCGGTTGTGGCGCTGTCGAAGAAGCTTGCCGACCTGACGCCGGACGGGCTGAACAATGTGTTCTATGCCAATTCCGGGTCGGAGGCGAATGACACCATCATTCGCATGGTGCGGCATTTCTGGGCGCTTGAGGGCCAGCCTGAAAAACGCGTCATCATCGGGCGCACCTATGGGTATCACGGCAGCACGATCATGTCGGCCAGCATGGGTGGCATGGCCGCCATGCATGACCAGGCGGCGAACGAGCCTGATTTCGAACATATCAGGCCACCTTACGGCTTTCTGTATCAGGGCAATCAGGACGAGGCAGAATTTGCCGCCAACGCGGCGTCCTGGCTCGAGGACAAGATTGCCGAGGTCGGTGCCGACAAGGTGGCCGCCTTCGTCGCCGAACCTGTGCAGGGTGCCGGTGGGGTGATTGTGCCGCCAGAGGGCTATTTCACCCATATCCAGGAGATCTGCCGCCGTCATGACATTCTGTTCATTGCCGATGAGGTGATTACCGGATTCGGGCGCACCGGCCAGTGGTTCGCCAGCCAGACGATGAATCTGTCGCCAGACATGATGACGCTGGCCAAAGGGCTGACCTCGGGGTACCTGCCGATGTCGGCGGTGATGGTTGGTGACCGGGTGGCGAACAGGTTTATCGCCGATGGTGGCGAGTTCTTTCACGGTTTCACCTATTCGGGTCATCCGGTGGCAGCGGCGGTGGCGCTTGCCAATCTCGAGCTGATCGAGCGCGAGGACATGATCCGCACCGTTCGTGAGGACACCGGGCCCTACCTTGCCGAGGCGCTGGCGCCGCTTGCCGATCACCGGATCGTCGGTGAGGTACGGACCTTCGGCATGCTGGCTGCCATCGAGCTTGTGAAAAGCAAGGATGGTCCGGTGATGTTCGAGGAGACAGGGGCCGTCGGGGCCCTGTGCCGCGACCATGCCATCCAGCGCGGACTGATGATGCGTGCTGTTCGCGATGCGATGATCCTCTCACCGCCGCTCAGCTATACCCGTGATGACATCGACGCCACCGTGCGGATTGCCGCCGCCGCGCTTGACGCCACCGCCGACCAGCTCGGGCTCTGATCCGCGACACTGTCGACAACAGGAGACGTCGCATGGCGTTTGATATGAAACACTGGCTGCAGGAAAAGTCGATCACCGAGGTGGAATGCCTGGTGAGCGACATTGCCGGCATCCCGCGCGGCAAGATTCTGCCGGTCCACAAATTCAGCAGCGCTGCCGACTCCGGTGGATTGCGCCTTCCTGAATATGTGTTCGGCCAGTCGGTGACCGGTGCCTATCTCGATTCCGAGGTGCTGAGCGAGATTGGCGCCGATGTCATTCTTCGCCCTGATCCGGACAGCTGTCGGCTGGTTCCCTGGTATGGCGAGCCGACGGCGCAGATCATCCACGATGCCTTCGACCACAAGGGTGATATTGTGCCGTTCTCGCCGCGTGCCGTTCTGAAGCGGGTACTGGCGTTGTTCGAGGCGGCCGGTCTCGATCCGGTGGTGGCACCGGAGCTGGAGTTCTTTCTGGTCGAGCAGAGCGCCGATGCGAACAACCCGCTTGTCACCCCGACCGGCAAGTCCGGGCGCGCCGAGAAGGCCCGTCAGGCCTATGGCATCGATGCGGTGAACGAGTTCGATCCGCTGTTCGAGGACATCTACGACTATTGCGAGGTGCAGAAGATCGACATCGACACGCTGAGCCATGAGGCCGGTGCCGCGCAGATGGAGATCAACTTCAACCATGGATCGGCACTTGAGCTTGCCGACCAGACCTTCCTGTTCAAGCGCACCGTCCGGCAGACCGCGCTGAACCACAATGTCCACGCCACATTCATGGCCAAGCCCATGCAGGAGCAGCCGGGAAGCTCGATGCATATCCATCTTTCGGTGATCGACAGAAAGACCGGCCACAACATTTTCGTGAACAAGGATGGCAGCGAGAGTGACGCGTTCTATCACGCGCTCGCCGGCATGCAGCGCTATCTGGCAGCGGCGATGGCGCTGATGGCACCTTACGTGAATTCCTACCGACGGCATTCGCTGACCGAGGATTCGCCAACCAATCTTGCCTGGGGCATGGACAATCGCACCGTGGGGCTTCGTGTTCCGATTGGTGATCCGGCCAACCGCAGGATCGAGAACCGCGTTCCCGGGGCTGATGCCAACCCGTATCTTGCGATCGCTGCCAGCCTGGCAACCATCTGGCTTGGCCTGCAGGAACAGCGGCGGCCAACCCGTCCGCGCAAGGACAGTGGCGAGGATCTGGCGACGCTGCCACGCAATCTCGATATCGCGCTCGACGCGCTGGAGAAGACAAGCCCGCTTCACGAGGTTCTTGGCGAGGAGTTCGTGAAACTGTTCATCGAGGTGAAGCGCGGCGAAGCCGATGCCTTTCTCGAGGTGATCAGCCCATGGGAACGCGAATATCTGCTGCTGAACGTCTAGCCTTGCCAGATCGGGCCCTCATGGCCGGGCCCTCATCACCTGCCCTCCATGACCGGGCCCTCATGACCTGCCCTCCATGATCGGGCCGGCTTGCCTCGATGACGGCGGGATGCTAGCCAAAGCTGCATGTTCCACGCCTCTATCCGGATGGCCCCGCAATGACCGATACCATCACCCTGACACGCCCTGACGACTGGCACCTTCACCTGCGTGACGGGGCGATGCTGGATGCCGTGACACCTGATACGGCCGCTGATTTCGGCCGGGCGCTGATCATGCCGAATCTGGTGCCGCCTGTGGTCACCGGGGCAGATGCCGCCGCCTATCGCGACCGGATCATGGCGGCGATCCCCGCCGGTGCGGATTTCACCCCGATGATGACCCTCTATCTGACCGAGGGAACAGATCCCGATGATCTGGTGGCCGCGGCAAAGAGCGGACTGATCACCGCAGTGAAACTCTATCCTGCCGGGGCGACAACCAACTCCGCCTCGGGGGTGCGTGACATCGACAAGGTGATGCCGGTGCTGGAAGCCATGGCCGAGGCCGACGTGCCGCTGTGCGTTCATGGTGAAGTGACCGATCCTGAGATCGACATCTTTGACCGCGAAGCCGTGTTCATCGACCGTGTTCTTGACCCGCTCCGCACCCGCCTTCCGCAGCTTCGCGTGGTGATGGAACATGTCACCACCTCGGACGGTGTGGAGTATGTGAAAGGCGGCGGCGACAGCATCGCGGCAACGCTGACAACGCATCACCTGTTCATCAATCGCAATCATATTCTCGCCGGGGGCATCAGGCCGCACTATTACTGCCTTCCTGTGGCGAAGCGGGAATCACATCGCCGTGCACTTCTCACCGCGGCCATGTCTGGTGATGCCTCTTTCTTCCTCGGCACGGACAGCGCGCCGCATCTGGATCAGGCAAAGCTTGCCCCCTGTGGTTGTGCCGGCATCTATACGGCACCGAACACGCTGGCCTGTCTGGCGCAGATTTTCGAGGCGGAAGGCGCGCTTGACCGGCTGAACGGGTTTGTCGCGGTGCATGGCGCGGCGTTCTACGGTGTGCCGGTGAATGGGGGGACAGTCACGCTGCGGCGCGAGACCGACGCGCAGCCGGTGCCAGAGGCCCGTGCGACGCCGGAAGGGGCGCTGACCGTGTTCGACCCGATGGTGCCGATCCACTGGACGGTGGTCGGCTAAAGCGGCGTGCCAACCCCGGCCTTGGCTTCCGGGATGATCGGCTTGCTGGCAAGCGCCTCGCGCCGGGTGATATAGACGGTCGAGGCGAAGATCACCGAACCGCCAACCCAGATCCAGATATCCGGCCATTCGCCAAAGACCGCCCAGGCCAGAATCACCGCAAAGGGAAGCTTGGCAAATTCAAGCGGCTGCAGGCTGGTGATCTCGACAAGCCCGACAGCGCGGGTGAACAGCACATGCGCCGCGGTGCCCGACAGCGCCATTCCCCACAGATAGACCCAGGCTTCAAGTGTCGGCCACTCCCAGACAAACAGGGCCGGCACCAATGCCAGCGGGGCCTGCATCATCACCATCCAGAAGACTATCGCCGAGTTGGTCTCGGTTTCCGTCATCTTCTTCACCACAAGGCTGGCGGCGGCGATGGTCAGGGCGCTGACAAGCGCCAGCATGGCGCCAAGAGACACCTCGACAAGGCCGGGGCGCAGGATGATGAGCGCCCCGATGAAACCCACCGCGATGGCCATGACCCGCCGCACCCGGATCACCTCGCCAAGAAACAGCACGGCCCCGATGGTCACGAAGATGGGCCCGGTGAAGCTGAGCGCCGTCATTTCGGCAAGCGGGATCAGCGTTACCGCCGTAAACCCGCAGAGCATGCCGATGAAATTGACCATCGCGCGCCCGAAGAACAGCTTTGGCCGCTTCATGGCAATGCTTGACGCCCCCTGACGGATCAGCACGGGAGCCAGGATCAGCACCGCCAGAATGTTGCGAAAGAACACCACCTCAATCACCGAGACAAAGGCCGATGACAGACGGATGCAAATTCCCATGGTGATGAAGAAAAACAGGGCCAGCAGCATCATCAGTGACGCCTGAAGAGTCACGGGCATCGATTTGAAACGGCTGATCACACTGGAATGTCCGTGGTTGTTGGCTGCGCGGCGCGAGCCTGTCATCATTACCGCATAGCGCCGGTCAAAAGGCAAACAGGGGTGCGAAGGCAAACAGGTTGGGCTGTCAGCCGTCGATCTTGGCGCTGGCCCAGTCGGCGAGGACGGCGCGGTAGCGGTCATCCTCCTCTGATACCGACGGATGCGCCGCCAGTGCCGCGCCATAGGCGGCAAGGTCGGCAGGCAGCGTGACCGGAAGGTCGAGGATGTCCTGCAACAGCGCAAGGATGGCAAAGCTGGCGACAAAGCCGCAATCGGCGATGGCAAGGTCCTCGCCGGTCATCAGCGGTGCCGGGCTGGCGATCACCGCCAGCTGATCGATCCGGTCCTGAAGAAGGTGTGCGTTGCTGGCGATGATGTCGGCATCGCGGGTGGCCGGTGCGACCTGAGCGAAATAGGAGCGCAGTACCGGCTCCAGCCTGGTGTCATGGAACCGCGAGATTTCACGGGCCCGGGCGCGCGCGCCAATGCCGGAGGGCATCATCGCCGGGTCCGGATGCGCCTCATCCAGATATTCGGCAATGGCCTCGGAATCCGCGAGGTTCAGATCACCGTCGATGATCGCCGGCACGGTGCCTGATGCGATGATGGCACGGTAGGCCGGACTGCCATAGCCGTCTGGCGGGGCAAGCTCGGTCCAGTCCAGACCCTTGTGGCGCAGGATGATCCGCACCTTCGCGCCATAGCTGCTGACCGGAACGTTATAGAGGGTGATCATGGCACCTCGCTGCCTTCAGGGCTCGCACCGAAAAGGGGAAAGATGAAAAAAGGCGGGACCGGGTCCCGCCTTTCCGAAGCAATGTCGCCGTCAGTTGGACAGCTGCCATTTCTTGCCAAGCGCATCGAAGAAACCACGCTCGGTCTTCAGCCTGATCCAGGTATTGACGTAGTTGATCCATACCTGGTCAGCCTGTGGCAGAAGCATGGCGATCGGTGTCGGTGCCTTTGGTGAGGACACCGGCACAACCATCATCTGCGGGTATTTCGCGACAAGCTTGTAGGCTTCGACATTCGAGGTGATATGCGCGTCGGCACGGCCGGCAAGCACTTCCTGGAAATCGCGGGCCGGGGCCTCGACAATCTTGTGGGCGGCGTTCGGGAAGAACTGCTTCACCTGCTTTTCCTGGGTGGTGCCGAGTGTCGCCGCAACGGTGACGTCCGGCTTGTCCAGATCGGCCCAGTCATTGAACTTGCCCTCGTTCTTCTTCAGCGTCAGCGGCACGGTGGCGAGCGAGAAATAGCTGTTGGAATAGCCGGCAGCCTTGGCGCGCGCCGGCGAGATCGAGGCAGACCCGGTCATATGGTACTTGCCGGAGACAACACCGCTGACCAGCGTCTTCCAGTCGGTTGCGACAAATTCAAGCTTCACGTCGAGATCTTTTGCCAGCTCGGTCATCACGTCGATGTCATAGCCGGTATAGCTGTTGGTTGCCGGGTCTTTCATTGTCATCGGGTTCCAGTCGCCGGTCGTGCCGACCTTGAGAACGCCGTTTGAAAGAATGTCCTGGAGGGTGGTCTGCGCATAGGCCGGAACGGCAGCGCAAGCGAGTGCGACCGCGGTGATCGCAAGCTTGATAAATTTCATGGAGAGAATCCTTGCAAAGGGTGGGGTGCGACAATCTGTCATGCCGCACATAGACAAGAGATGGTGACTGCAGCAAGGGGGTGCAAGATTCAGCGCCCATTATCGCGCAGAAATTTGCTGTCAGCTGCCGCCGGCTTCAGAATCGCCAATCATCTTGATCCAAGCCGCCATGAATCTCCGCGGGCGCAGCTTCATGTCAGGCAGGGCCTCACATCGGGTTTAGAGTGACCCAGCGTCGCAATGCCGGCAATGGCCACCGCATCACAGGCATTGTGCCGGTGCTGGAGGAGACCATTCTCCTTGCAAAAACGGCCTGAATGACGACATAACTGCGGTCCGGCGCTTTACCATCCATGACCCGCCAGCCGGCCATGACCTGCCAGCCGGCTGTTTTCACCTTGAGGAACCCGCCAGGACCCCGCCATGCGCGATTCGCTTCCCGTCAGATCACCCACCGCCACAGGCGGCAAGAGCGCTGTTGACGGCTCGGCCTTTATTTCACTCCGGAGTGTCGACAAGTTTTTCGGTGATTTCCAGGCGCTCGATGATGTCAGTCTCGACATCGGGCTTGGCCAGAAGATCGTTGTATGCGGGCCATCCGGGTCCGGCAAATCGACCCTGATCCGCTGCATCAACAGGCTTGAGACCCACGATCGTGGCGAGATCGCCATCGATGGGGTGAAGCTCGATGGTGGCGCGGCGGCACGCGCTGTGCTGCGCAACAATGTCGGCATGGTGTTCCAGCAGTTCAATCTGTTTCCGCACCTGTCGATCCTCGACAATCTGACCCTTGGTCCGGTCCGGGCGCGTGGACTGGAGCTGGCGGCGGCGCGCGAGCTGGCCGAATATTATCTGGCACGGGTGAAGATTCCCGAGCAGATCGACAAATATCCGCATCAGCTTTCCGGTGGCCAGCAGCAGCGTGTGGCGATCGCCAGGGCGCTGTGCATGGAGCCGCGGATCATGCTGTTCGACGAGCCGACATCCGCGCTCGATCCCGAGATGATCGCCGAGGTTCTCGAGGTTATCGAGGAACTCGCCGGGAGCGGCATGACAATGATCGTGGTGACGCATGAGATGGGCTTTGCCGGTCATGTCGCCGACCAGATGGTGTTCATGGATCATGGCAAGATTGTTGAGATGGCACCTCCGGACACCTTCTTCTCGACGCCCGAGAGCGAGCGGTGCCGGACCTTCCTGCAGCAGATTCTGCGGCATTAGGAGAGCGGTGATGCGGTTCGCATATCTGTTGCCGTTGCTGGCGCTGTTCGGTCTTTCCGGATGTTCCTCGGGAAGCTGGGGCTGGTATGTCGTCAACCCGACGACGCCTTCTGGCCAGCGCAACCTGATGTTTCTTCTCGACGGGCTCTACTACACCCTCGCCCTGTCGGTAACGGCGATCCTGATTTCGGTCATCCTTGGCCTGCTGGTGGCGCTTCCCGGACTGGCCACGCAACGGCCGCCCCGGATCATCAACCGGGTCTATGTGGAAGTGGTTCGCGCCGTGCCGATTCTGGTGCTGATCCTGTGGGTCTATTACGGCTTGCCGCAGGTGGCGGACATCTCGATATCGGTCTTCTGGGCCGGTGTGCTGGCGCTTGCCATCTCCGACAGCGCCTTTCAGGCGGAGATTTTTCGCGCCGGAATCCAGTCGGTTGACCGCGGCCAGCATGAGGCGGCGCACTCCATCTCGCTTGGGTATGTCGACAAGATGCGCTTTGTGATCCTGCCGCAGGCGATCAAGCGAATTCTGCCGGCGCTTGGCAACCAGCTTGTTTATATGCTCAAGATGTCGTCGCTGGTGTCGGTGATCGGCATGGAAGAGCTGACCCGCCGTGCCAACGAGCTGGTGGTGACCGAATACAGGCCGCTGGAGATCTATACTGTGCTGGTGATCGAATATCTTGTCCTGATCCTCCTTGTGTCGGCAGCGGTACGCTGGCTTGAACGGCGCATGGGAGCGTCCGACCAGCGCTAGGAACGGCTGTGGAAAGGAAGGACAGATGACAGATCCCAAAAAGGCGCCACTTCGCGCCGCACTTCAGTATCTGGCCGTGGATGATGGCGGTGAGGCGGTGTATCACGCCTCTCAGGCCGGCGGCATGGCGGCCGAGCATGATGGTCGCTATGACCATCGCGAGGTGGTGATCCGTGACGGGCGCGACCGCTCGTTCGATCTGGATGGTGCCGGGTTCATGCTGACGACGCATGACAGCCTGATTTCCGATTTCACCGACGATGCCGAACTTGCCGCCAGCTATGATGCCGAGGCATCGGCCCTGATCCAGCAGATCACCGGCGCGGTGCGGGTGCAGGTCTTCGACCATACCCGCCGCGCCGCCAGCCAGACTCTTCGCACGGCGCAATCGATGCGCGAACCCTCATCGGTGATCCATAATGACTACACACAATGGTCGGCAGAGAAGCGGCTTCATGAAATCCTGCCGGATGAGGCCGACGAGCTTGTGACGCGGCGCTTTGCCATCATCAATATCTGGCGGTCCATTGCTGGCCGGGTGCAGACAAACCCGCTGGCATTCTGCGACAGCACAACGCTGGCAAGCGGTGACCTTGTCGAGGTGACACGCCAGGCAAAGGACAGGGTTGGCCAGATCCAGATGGCACGCTTCAACCCGGATCATGAATGGTACTATTTCCCCGGCATGGAGGAGAGCGAGGTGGCGCTGATCAAGACCTATGACTCGGCCACCGACGGGCGCAACCGCTTCACCATCCACACAGCGTTCTCCGATCCGACATCGCCGCCTGGCGCGCCGCCGCGCCAGAGCATCGAGACGCGCTGCTTCGCCTTTTTCTGAGGTCGTCCGGACATCGCCGGCCTGTTGTCTGGCGGGGGCTTGAAAGCCGCCGTCCGCAACGCGATGTAAAGGGTGTCCGGTGTCCCGGGCGATAACAGAATATCTGCAAAGGGAGGGGAGGCCGTTTGCGTAATTGCGCTGCCGGGACGCCGGTGGCGGGAAGGACCTTGATGACGCGCCCTCTCTCGATCTGCTGGTTCCGTCAGGATCTGCGTCTTGCAGACAATCCGGCCCTTGCTGCCGCTGCGGCTCATGGTGATGTTCTCCCGATTTTCATCCTTGATGACCCGGCTGCCGGCGCTGATCGCATGGGCGCGGCAAGCCGCTGGTGGCTTCATCATTCGCTGATGGCGCTGAAAGCATCTCTTGGCGGTGTGCTCCATGTCGCGGCTGGCGAGGCACGTGCGGTCATTCCCCGCATCGCCGCCATGACCGGCGCAACCGCGGTACACTGGAATCGTGCCTATGAGCCGTGGCGGATCGATCGCGACAGCAGGCTGAAGGCGTCGCTTGCCGAGGCCGGCATCGAGGCTGTCAGCCATAATGGGGCGCTGTTGTGGGAACCATGGGAGGTGAAGAAGGGTGACGGCACGCCCTACAAGGTGTTCACCCCCTTCTACCGGCGTGGTTGTCTTGCCGCCCCGCCGCCCCGCGAACCACTCGCCATTCCGGATCTCGCCCTTGCCGCAGATCCCGAGCCACGGGACATTGCCGACCTTGGCCTGCTTTCGGATGAGGGCTGGGACGAGATGCTGGCCCCCCACTGGCAGATTGGCGAGGCTGGGGCCGAGGCACGGCTTGCCGGGTTTCTTGATCACGGGCTGGCCGGTTACAAGGAGGGGCGCAATCTGCCCGCGGCACCGCATGTCTCGCGCCTGTCGCCGCATCTTCACTGGGGCGAGATTTCGGTGAACCGGGTCTGGCAGGCGGCGCGCGCCCGCCCCGACCTGCCACCGGATGATGTTGACAATTTCTGCTCGGAACTTGGCTGGCGCGAGTTTTCCCACTCGCTCCTCTACTTCAATCCGGAACTGAAGCGTCGCAATCTGCAAACGAAGTTCGACGGCTTCGACTGGCGCGAAGACGCGACGATGCTTCGCGCCTGGCAGCGCGGGATGACCGGTGTGCCGTTCGTTGACGCGGCGATGCGCGAGCTGTGGCAGACAGGCTATATGCACAACCGCATGCGCATGGTCACCGGGTCATTCCTGGTGAAGAATCTGCGGCTCCACTGGCATCATGGCGAGGCCTGGTTCTGGAACTGTCTTGTCGATGCCGACCATGCCAGCAACAGCGCCTCCTGGCAGTGGATTGCCGGATGCGGGGCCGATGCCGCGCCCTATTTCCGGGTGTTCAACCCGGTCACCCAGGGCGAGAAATTCGACAAGGCAGGCGCCTACACCCGCAGGTATCTTCCCGAGCTGGCGAATCTGCCTGACAAATATCTGTTTGCGCCCTGGACAGCGCCGAGCCCTGTGCTGGAGGGTGCCGGTGTCCGGCTTGGCGAGACCTATCCAAAGCCGGTGGTTGACCTGAAACAGTCACGCGAGGATGCGCTTGCCGCCTTCGCGAAACTTCGTGAAGGGGCGTCCTGATGGCGGCGGCGATCCGGCTTGTCCTTGGTGACCAGCTGACCCGCGGGCTGGCCAGCCTGGCCGATCTCGATCCGGCGAACGACGTTGTGCTGATGGCCGAGGTGATCGAGGAGGTCACCTATGTTCGCCATCACAAGCGCAAGGTGGCCTTCCTGTTTTCGGCGATGCGCCATTTCGCCGAGGATCTTCGTGCCGAAGGCATCACCGTCGACTACATCCGCCTTGATGATCAGGGCAACAGCGGCAGTTTCTCGGGCGAGGTTGCCCGCGCGGCCACCCGCCACAAGGCCGACCGCATTATCGTCACAGAACCTGGCGAATATCGTGTGCTGGCCGCGATGCAGGACTGGCAGAGCGAGCTTGGCATCCCTGTCGACATCCGCAGCGATGACAGGTTCCTGTGCCCGCCGGGGATGTTCGAGACCTGGGCCGAGGGGCGCAAGCAGCTTCGCATGGAATTCTTCTATCGCGAGATGCGCCGTCATCACGATGTGCTGATGGAGGGCGGCGAGCCGGTCGGCGGCAAATGGAATTATGATGCCGAGAACCGTGAGTCCCCTGATCTGTCGCTTCCGGTGCCAAAGCCGACAGGCTTTCTGCCCGATGCCATCACCGGCGAAGTGCTGGCGCTTGTTGCTGAGCGCTGCGCCGACCATTTCGGCGATCTGGATGATTTCGGCTTTGCTGTGACCCGCGCGCAGGCGCTCGAGGTTCTGGAGTCTTTCATTGCCGAAAGACTGCCGCTGTTCGGCACCTATCAGGATGCGATGATCGAGGGGGAGCCCTGGATGTATCACAGCCATATCGGCTTTTATCTGAATGCCGGTCTGTTGGGTCCCGGCGAAGCCGTTCGCGCCGCCGAGGCGGCCTGGCACACAGGTCATGCGCCGCTGAACGCGGTGGAGGGGTTCATCCGCCAGATTCTGGGATGGCGTGAATTCGTTCGTGGTATCTACTGGCTGAAGATGCCGGATTATGCCGCGCTGAATTTCCTTGGTGCGGACCGCCAGCTTCCGGATTTCTTCTGGAGTGGCGAGACCGAGATGAACTGCATGAAGCAGTCGATCGACGCGACCCGCCGCTATGCCTATGCCCACCATATCCAGCGTCTGATGGTGCTGGGGAATTTCGCACTTCTTGCCGGCATCGACCCGCGCCATGTCAATGAGTGGTATCTCGTGGTCTATGCCGATGCCTATGAATGGGTGGAACTTCCGAATGTTTCCGGCATGGTGCTGTTTGCCGATGGCGGCTATCTCGCCAGCAAGCCCTACGCGGCTGGTGGCGCCTATATCAACCGCATGTCAAACTACTGCGCCGGATGCCGGTACAAGGTGGCAAAGAAGAATGGTGAGGACGCCTGCCCGTTCAATTATCTTTACTGGGATTTCCTGATCCGCAACCGCGACAAGCTTGGCGGCAACGCAAGGATGGGGATGATGTACCGCTCCCTCGATCGCATGGCACCCGAGAAGGTGGCGATGATCAGGGCTGACTCCGAACGCTTTCTGGCCGCAACCGTGCCGCCGGGCGATGAACCAGCTGCCGATACGCCGTCCGCAACCGCCGCCACCAAAGGTGCAGCATAAGGGAGAGATGAAATGAATTATCGATCACTGAAGACCTCACGGGGGTGGTTCCGGAGGGTCGCCGGCTTCATCGTTACCGCCGCGCTGACACTCGGTATTCTTGGTGGCATATCGGCATGCGCGCGCCGGGATGTGGCGGTACTGTCCGACCGCCAGCCGGGGCTGGACCTTGCCGAGTTTTTCGCTGGTGACAGCGTTGCCTATGGCATTTTCGAGGACAGGTTTGGCAATCTTCGCCGCCAGTTCCGGGTGAATATGACTGGCACCGTCGAGGGCGATACGCTGACGCTTGTCGAGGATTTTCTCTATGATGATGGCGAGCGCGCCGATCGCACCTGGGTGATCCGCAGGACCGGGACGGATGATCGCGGCATCGTCAGCTATGAGGGTACCGCCGCCGATGTCACCGGCACCGCCAGGGGCCGCGTTGCCGGCAATGCCCTGAACTGGGAATATGATGTTGTGCTGAACATGTCGGGAAGCGAGGTGAAGGTGCATTTCGACGACTGGATCTACCGCCAGGACGAGGATGTCGCCATCAACCGCGCCTTCATCAGCAAGTTCGGCATCGAGATCGGGTCGGTGACCATCGTCTTCCTGCGGGGTGATACCGCGGCTGCGGTGGGACCGCTTGATCTTGAGACTTGGCCAGAGTAACCGGGCGACCGGCCACTGCGGATGAGGGGCACTATCCTGACAATAACAAGCCGTCGTACTTTTCTGGCAGTTGTTCTCGCGCTGATGCTGGCGCCACGACTGGCGGTCACCGAAGCCAGGGCAGGCGCGTTGGAGGCGCTTGTTCCGGCGGCCAGGCGTGTCGGCAAGGCACGCTTCAAGGTGATCTTCTTCAAGATCTACGATGCCGAGCTGTTTGCCCCTGATGGCAGGTTTGACCGTGCCGGCCCCTATGCGCTGCGGCTGACCTATCTGATCAATGCGAAGAAGGACCGCATCGTCTCGCAGACGGTGAAGGAAATGAAGCGCCAGACATCGGCAAGCAACACGCAGGTCGAAAGCTGGATTCCGCTGATGGAGCGTCATTTCATCAGCATGGACAAGGGAACCAATGCCGATTTCATCCATACAGCGGATGGGCGACTGGTGCTGGCGGCGGAGGGCGAGGTGATCAGTGAAATCACCGACCGCGAGTTCATCACGGCGCTGATGGATGTCTGGCTTGGCCCGAAAGTGCGCGACAAGACGTTCCAGCGCGCATTGATGGGCCTTGAGCAATGAGGGCGTTGGCCAGATGAAGCTTGGGGCCTTCTTTTTCGAGATCCTGCCGTTGCTGGCGTTTTTCGCCGGCTATCAGTATTTCGGTCTGATCGCCGCGGCAGGCCTGTCGGTGGGGTGCGGGGCGCTGGTCCTTGGCGTGGCCTGGCTGCGCGAGCGCCGGATGGCAACCTTCCCGCTGTTCTCGCTTCTGATGTCGGCGGCTTTCACGCTGGCGGCATGGTGGGGCGGTGACGGCTTCTTCATCAAGATCCAGCCGACCATTTTCAACGGATTGTTTGCTGCGGTGCTTCTTGGCGGCTGGCTGGCCGGACGCGCGATGATGCGCGTGTTCTTCGAACGCCAGTTCTCTCTGACAGATGATACATGGCGGCGGCTGAGCTTCCGCTGGGGGTGTTTCTTCCTGCTTCTGGCGGGTGCCAATGAGGGTGTCTGGAGGGGGTTCAGCGAGGCTGACTGGGTGTTCTACAAAACCTTCATTGCGGCCCCGGCAAGCTTCCTTTTCATGATGGCGCAGCTGCCGCTGACCCTTCGTGGCAGGCTGTCACACGCTGGCAACGATCCGGTCAGTAAGGAATGATGCTGCCATCATAGGCGAACAGGGTGCCGGTATCGGCCGGCGTCAACCTGTCCAGCACCTGCCATAGTCTGCCGGCGGAGTCATCGGCGGTGAACAGCTTGTCCTTTGGCACATTGCCCTGGAAGGGTTTCGACAGATCGGTATCGACCGTGCCGGGATGGAGTGTGGCCACACAGGCATTCGGGTTGGCGCGGGCCAGCTCGATCGACAAGGTGCGCATCAGCTGGTTCAGCGCCGCCTTGCTGGCGCGATAGGCGTACCAGCCACCAAGCCTGTTATCGGAAATCGATCCCACCCGCGCCGAAATCGCCGCATAGGTCAGATGATGGTCGCCCTTGAGCAGCGGCCATAATTCACGCGCCAGAAGCACGGGCCCAAGCGCGTTCACCCGATAGAGATGCACCAGCGCATCGGCATCGATATCGGCAATCCGTTTTTCCGGACGTATGCCGTCCTGCTGCAGCATGCCGGATGTGAAGATCACCCGGTCGAGGCGCGGCACCATCGCCCTGATGTCGGCAGCCGCGGTCCGGATGCTGGCATCACTCGTGACGTCAAGCGGCAGGATGCTGACGCGGCTGTCAGCGGCAAGCTCGTCATGGCCGGGGGCGCTTGCCGGCTGGCGCGTGGTGATGATCAGCCGGTCTGTACCTGCAGCGAGTGCCCGCCTTGCCAGTGCCCGTCTTGCCAGCGCCAACCCGATTCCGCGCCCGCCACCCTGGATCAGAATATTCACCTGTCACATCTCCCTGATCTGCCGCCATCGCCGCCGTGACGCCATGTCACAAGCCGCGATCGCCGGCTCTCATTGCAGATGTGGGGCCGTGGCACCATCTCCACAAGGTAGCCGATAAGGGAGTTTGTCATGTCGAGAGTGAAGTGTCTGTTGTCTGTAATCGCCGCGATGGCCAGCCTGTTCCTTGTGTCGGTCAATTTGTCGGTCACCGCGCATGCTGCCGAACTGGTCGTTCCCGACCCGTCGATCGCGCCCGAAGAGGTCGTCGCCATCCAGATGAAAGCGCTGCAGTTCAATGACAATCCGACCCCGGATTTCGGCATTGAACAGACCTGGAATTTCGCCCATCCCCGTAACCGGGCGATGACCGGGCCGTTGCCGCGGTTTGCCGGCATGCTGAAAGGTCCTGCCTATGGCAAGATGCTGAACCATGCCAGCCACAAGATCGTGCCGGTGCCTGGCGATGGCAACCGGGTGACGTTCGACGTCTTCATGGAAACCGATCGCGGCCAGGTCCTGTATTTCAACTGGGCTGTCGAGCTTGTGACGGGCGGCGAATATGATAATTGCTGGATGACAGTCGCGGTCTCGATGCCGCGCAGCGCCGGGCAAGGCAGCTAGACAGGCGACAGGCCACATCTGGCAGGCCGCATCTGGCAGGCCACATCTGGCAGGCCACAGCTGGCAGGACGGCGGATCAGTCTGGTGCGGTGCCGCGGCGGCTCTGTACCCGTTCCCGCCAGAAGGTGAACAGCCCGGCACCGACGATGATGGCCCCGCCGGTCAGCATGGCTGCCGTCACCGCATCATCGAACACGACGAATCCGATGGCACCTGACGTGGCGATGCCGAAATAGGCGAAGGGTTGCAACACGCTGGCCTCGGCCTGTTCCAGGGCCTTGATCATCAGGAAATGCCCGCCAACACCGCTCAGGCACAGCAACGCCATCCAGACCCAGTCGCTGCCTTGTGGCGGACTCCATGCCAAAGGCGTGATCAGGGTGATGGCAACGGCCCCGACCATGCCGGTCCAGAAGAAACTTGTATCGGCACTGTCATGGCGCGCCGCGATGCGGGTCATGATGCCATAGGCGGCGAACTGCACCGCGCCGATCAGCGGGATGATCATCTGCGGGCCGAACGGGCTGCCACGCGGGTCAAGCGCCAGCGCCACCCCGCCAAACCCGGCCGAGATCGCCAGCCAGCGTCGCCAGCCGACACGTTCCCCCAGAAACGGCACCGATAGCGCCGCGATCATCAGCGGGTAGCTCGCAAAGATCACCTGGAACCCGACCAGCCCGATCACCGTGAAGCCATAGACCGCAGTCAGGATCTCGGTGACAAGAAGAACGCCGCGGGCGGTTTGCAGCCAGGGCCGCTTGCTGTGTGCCACGCGGCGGATGCCGCCAGGCCGGGTGGCGGCAAACCCCAGAACGAACAGCGCAAAAAACCAGTAGCGGATGGCGATGACGGTGATCGGCCCATGGCCTTCGGCAAGAAGGCGTGACAGCCCGTCTTGCGCGCCAAAGGTGATGGCGGCCCCGATCATCAGCAGAATCCCCAGCTGTGTGCTGCGGGGTGACGGTTTGTCGGTCACGAGGGGGACCAGTCGATCGGCGTCATGCCATGCGATTGCAGCCAGTCATTCGCGGCAGAGAACGGACGGCTGCCGAAAAACCCGTTCGAGGCTGACAGCGGTGAGGGGTGAACGCTTGTCAGCACCAGATGCCGCGCGCGGTCGATCACCGCTCCCTTGTCCTGTGCCTTGCGCCCCCAGAGGATGAAGACCAGATTCGCGCGCTCGCGGTTCAGCGCCGAGATGACCGCATCGGTGAAGGGCTCCCATCCCTTGCCCTGATGCGATCCGGCACGGCCATCCTCGACTGTCAGGCAGGCATTGAGAAGCAGGACCCCCTGCCGTGCCCAGCTTTCCAGATTGCCATGGCCGGGATGCGGCATTCCAAGGTCTGTCGCCAGCTCCTTGTAGATGTTCTGAAGCGAAGGGGGCGGTGCCACGCCCGGCGCCACCGAAAAGCTCAGACCATGCGCCTGGCCCGGACCGTGATAGGGGTCCTGGCCAAGGATCACCACCTTCACCGTCTCGAAGGGCGTCAGCTCGAACGCGCGGAAGATCTGGTTTCCCGGGGGATAGATGCGCTTGCCGGCGGACTTCTCGGCGCGCAGGAAGGCGGACAATCCGGCCATATGTGGCGACCCGAACTGCGGGGCAAGCCGCGCCTTCCAGCTTGGCTCCATCCTGACATCATTCTGTGGCGTGGCATCCGACATGCCGGCGAATCTACGCGGCGTTGTGTTTGGCGGCAACCTGTTCGGCGGCATGGATGAAGGCCGCCTCGGTCTGCAGCAGATCCTCTTCGGTCAGGGCCAGATGCGGATAGAGTTTCGCGCCAGGCTTCAGAATGCCCTTTTCGCGGACCGCGGCATTGAAGGTGGCGGCATGGACCTTGTCGCCCTTCATCATGTCGCGATAGTTCAGCACCGGATCGCCGGTGAAGACCACATCAAACAGGACCGGAGCGCCAACAATCTGGTGCGGGATGCCGTGCGCCGTCAGCGGGTCGGACATGGCCGCCATCAGCCGTTCACCATGGGCATAGAGCGTCTCGTAGCTTCCCGGGCGGCGCAGCACCTCGAGGGTCTTCAGTCCGGCCACCGAGGCCAGCGGATTGCCGCTCAATGTGCCGATCTGAAAGGTGAAGCCGTCTTCGCCCACTGCCGCCTTGTCGAAATGGCGCATGATGTCCTCACGGCCAGCGATCGCCGCCAGCGGCAGGCCGCCGCCGATGATCTTGCCAAGGGTGCACAGGTCAGGGGTGACACCATAGGCCTCCTGCGCACTCCCATAGGCAAGGCGGAAACCGGTCACCACCTCGTCGAAGATCAGCACGATGCCATGCCTTGTCGTCAGGTCACGAAGCGCCTCGAGAAACCCCGGTGCTGGCGGGATAAGACGCTGCAGCGGCTCGACAATCACCGCGGCGATGTCATCGGCATGTTCGTTGATCAGCGATTCGGCAAAATCGGGGTCGTTGAAGGGAGCGACAAGAATGCCGTCCTCGACGCTGTCCGGAATGCCGGCGGAGTCGGGAACAGGTCGCGGGAAATTCTGCAGCCGTGACGGCGCAAGGCTCATCAGCGCTTCCGCCGACATCCCATGATAGCCGCCCTCGAATTTCAGGATCTTCGACCGGCCGGTATGGGCGCGGGCCAGGCGCATGGCATACATGTCGGCTTCGCCGCCGGTGCTGACATAGCGCAGCTGGTCGGCACATGGCACGGCATCGCAGATCACCTCGGCAAGTTCCAGCCCGGCCGCGTTGTTCGCGAAAAAGGTCATGCCGCGATCGATCTGCTCATGCACAGCCGCGTTCACCTCCGGGTGACCATGACCAAGAACCATCGGCCCGGAGCTGATCAGATAGTCGATAAATTCGTCACCATTCTCGTCGATGACGCGCGAGCCCTTGCCCGAGCGGATGAAGACATCAGCGTCGAAATTGCCGAAACCGCCTGCCGGCAGCACCGTACGGGCGCGTTCCGCCAGCTGTTGCATCGGGGTGTGCTCTGTCATTGTCATCTCCTCGCCTGTCTTTTCGGCCTGCTGTTGGGCCGGTCTATTCATAGATCGCGGCAGCTGTTCCAAGCGCCGCTTCGTCAGGTGTCACGCCAAGCCCCGGTGCCGACGGCACCGTCGCGAACCCGGCGACATTGCGCGCCCCCTGTCCCGGCATCGGGTCGAGCGCCAGATGGTGATGGCACAGCCAGCTTGCCAGCCGGTTGGCCTCCGGCGTCGAAGCGGCGAGATGAAGTGCGGCGGTGTCGGCCAGAACGCTGCCGCCAACATCCTCGATATGCATCTGCCATCCGACGCTGACGCCGAAATCGCGGATCTGTCGTGCCCGTGTCAGGCCACCAAGCCGGTTCGGCTTCACCTTGACCCCGTTACAGGCATTTCGCCGCCAGGCGTCCAGATGATCCTGCAACCCGTTCATGCATTCATCAAGCATGATCGGCTGCGGCACCCGCGCGGCGACATGCGCACATTGGTCAAGCGTCTCGCAGGGCTGTTCCACCCAGTCGCGCGAGGCGACGCTGTTCAGCACGCGGATGGCGGTGCCGGGCTGCCAGGCGCGGTTCACATCAAATGTGACATTCTCACCAGCCGGAAGGGCGGCTGAAATGGCATTGATGCGGGCGATATCCAGATCGGGATCATTGCCGCCGATCTTTGCCGAATGGGTGCGGTAGCCATCGGCGCTGGCGGCTTTGATCAGCGCGATCATCTCTTCCGGTGTG
>NTKV01000034.1 GCA_002457745.1 SAR116 cluster bacterium MED-G06
GTCGCTCGCTGAATGAAAGACCCTTCGGGGGAATAGGCGGGAACTTCGCCTTTGCGACGTTGCGTAGTGGTCGGCCTGACGCCAATGGTCAGCCACCACATGACGCGCCAGACGCAAGATGCCGGACAAGGGACAGATACCCCTCTGTCGGGTCGCCTGCCGAATAGAACACCCTTCGGGGAAACAGGCGGGAACTTCGCTTTCGCGTGGTTGTGTAGTGGCCGGCCTGACACCAGGTCGCCATGACCTTGCTGCGTTTCTTTTCGACATCTCTGACCACCCGAGGGGGAAGCCATGCGTGCTGTATGGGTCTTGTGCCTGATGCTGCTATGTGCCGCCTGTGATCATGTCGGCGGCATGCCCGGGCGCATGGGCAGCCCGGGGCCCACAGCAGACGCAGACGATATCGACGCCTTTTTCCTGCCGCTGATCGAGGCGGCCATCGCGCGGGAGGCGGGACAGGCAAACCGGTGCCCCAACATGCCGGGCGCGTTGCCAGATGAGCGTGTGGGGGGGCGCATCGACGAGATGTATCTCGACATCCTGCGGGAGTCGCGCCCACCGATCAGCATTCCCGTGCCGCCGGGTCAGTAATCCCCACGCGCCCGGCGGGCGATACCGGCCTCTATGGTGGTGATCAGCCCGGCCATGTCGTCCGGCATCGGGGTGGTGAATTCCAGCGCCTCGCCGGTGACCGGATGGGCAAATCCCAGAACGGCGGCGTGAAGCGCCTGCCGCCCGAAGGCCCGCATCTGTGCCAGACAGTCACGCGCCGCATTGTCCGGCATCTGGCCGCTTCGCATGGCCCGTCCATACATCGGATCGCCGATCACCCCATGCCCCAGATGTGCCATATGAACACGGATCTGATGCGTGCGGCCGGTCTCCAGCCGGCATTCCACGATGCTGGCAAAGGGCGGCAGCTGGCGTATCACCGTCCAGTTGGTTGCGGCATGGCGGCCATTGGCCACCACCGCCTGTTTCTTGCGGTCGCGGTTGGAGCGTCCCAGCGCCGCCTCGATCCGCCCTTCCTTTTCAGGGATCATCCCCCAGGTCAGCGCGGTATAGCGCCGGTCGAGGTCATGCGCCGCGAACATCTCGGTCAGGCGCTGGTGCGCGGCATCGCTTTTCGCCGCCAGCATCACGCCCGACGTGTCCTTGTCGAGCCGGTGGACAATCCCCGGCCGCATCACCCCGCCAATGCCGGTCAGGCTGTCGCCGCAATGCGCGATCAGCGCGTTCACCAGCGTGCCGTCCGGCTGGCCGGGGGCCGGGTGCACCACCATGCCGCTTGGCTTGTTGATGACGATCAGATGCGGGTCCTCGAACAGGATGTCGAGCGGGATGTCCTGCCCCTGTGGCACCGCCTCGCGCACCGGCGGCACCGCCAGGCTGTAGGTGGCATCGGCGCGGACAGACTGTGACGGGTCGCTGATCACCCGGCCATCTTCGGACAGCGCGCCTTCCTGGATCAGCGCTTTCAGCCGGGTGCGTGACAGCGGCGTCGGGGCCTCCAGATTGCCGGCAAGAAAGCGGTCGATGCGCGCGCCGGCGTCTTCCGGGTCAGCGGTAATCGTCAGGATTTCAGGGTCATCACTGGTCATGGGGCGGCAGGTTAGCCTATATTGGCAGCGGTGGCACCATCTGCCGTGCCCTCGCAGCCGCTATTCTGACGCAAAGGACCCGCATCATGCAGGGTGATACCCCTCAAACCCCCGATGCCGCGACCGAGGAACCCTCGGCGATCGTCCGTAATCTCGGCATGATCAAGGCGGCCAGTGTGATCATGGGGATACTCATCATCATCCTTGGCGCGGTGGTCGTTGCCACGGTGATCTCGCGTCTGTCGGACAAGGCGGCGCCGGCGGCAGCCATCACCATCACCATTCCGGACGGGGTGCGGGTGCTCTCGGCAAGCGCCGACGGCGATGGGATGACGCTTCTGGTCGAGGGGGAGGCGGGATCGGAAATCTGGCGCCTGTCACCGACCGGCGAACGGTATCAGACAATCACGCTTGCACAGGAATGATGTCGGGCGGGGGTGGTCTGCCCGCCGGCGCTCATATCCGCTTTGACATGGGCCCTTTGACATGGGCCCTTTGACATGAACCGTGCAGCGCGAACCTTGTGGTCTCAAAATATAGGTTGCAGACTATATAGGTTTTGAGCTATTTTCAGTCATGCCGTGGAAGATTTTATTCCACGAGGATTTTGATCGCGAGTTTCAGGGATTTCATCACAAGGTACAGGACGAGATCCTCGCCAGCCTGTTGGTGCTGCAAAGGGAAGGCCCGAATCTTGGTCGCCCCTATGTCGACATATTGAAGGGGTCTGTCCATGCGAACATGAAGGAGTTGCGGGTCAGTGTCGGCGGCGGGGTATGGCGTATCGCCTTTGCTTTCAACCCGGCGCGCACGGCGATCCTTCTGGCGGCAGGAAACAAGCGTGGTGCCCAGGAACATCGATTTTATCTGGATTTGATCCGCGTTGCGGACAGGCGGTTTGCCGGTCATCTGGCCGACTGACCGGACGGATGCCCGAAAGAGGAGACTGATATGGCTAGGACATTGGACGATGTGCTGGACGGTTTGCCCTCCGAACGTGGTGCGCGGGTCGAGGCGCGGGCGGACGAGATTCATCAGGAATATCTGACGTTGAAGAAGCTCCGGGCACATATGGAGCTGACCCAGACAGCCCTTGCCCGCACCATGGGTGTCGCGCAGGCGACGATCGCGCAGCTGGAGCAGAGAAACGACATTCGCGTGTCGACGTTGCGCAAATATGTCGAGGCTCTTGGCGGGACACTCTCAATCACCGTTGATATGCCGGGGCAGAGACCAGTCCCGCTGACCGGGCTGGGCGACAGGCACCTTGCGGATGGTGATGATGATCCTGAGCAGGAGGTGACGGCATCGCCCGATCCCCGCTCTGGTCCGCCTCCGATGGGTGGCTAGAGGCCAACCTCGGTGCGTACCGACAGGATCAGGTTCTCCAGCGGCAACCCGCCAAGCCCGGTGATGTCATAGCCGAGGGCAAGCGGCGCGACATAGAAGCGGAGAATGAACAGCAGAAACGCCAGATAGAGCGGCCCGGTGCGCTCGATCACCCAGCGTGGCGTGGCATGGCGGAGCAGGTGAACCGGCGGCATCACGAGGCCGTTGAGAAGGCGCATGACGCCGGTCTTGCTGTCTTCCTTGACGACCATCGACAGCAGGAACCGCAGGATCGCGCACCACATCAGGATGCCGAGCGGCAGATCGATCAGCACGCCAAGTGCCGGCACATCGTCTCCCATAATCAGCCTCCGCTGCCTGTCTCCGTGATTCGCCAGAGCTTAGAGGCTGATAATGTCAAATCAAAGCGGAATTCACATTTTCGACTGCTTTACAGCACCGTCTGCCAGCTTGCCGCCGCCAGCAGCGCACCTGCCCCGGCCACCCCAAGATAGAGCGCGAACAGCCGCGTTTTTGCCAGTGACCAGATGGCGATCGCGGCGGGAATCGAGGTGACGCTGCCTGCCAGCATAAAGGCCATGCCTGTTGCCGGCGACATGCCAAGATCGATCAACCCGCTGACAAGCGGGATCGCGGCATAGCCGTTCAGATAGGCCGGCACTCCGAGCAGCACCGCCAGTGGCAGGGCCCAGGCATTGCCGGACCCGAGCCAGGTGGCGACCAGCGTGTCAGGAACATAGGCCACCATCAGGCTTTCCAGAAGAAAGGCAAAGGCCAGCCACCGCCCGAGAAAGACGAAATTGGACAAAGATGCCCCGCGGAAGGTGGCGCGGCGCTCGGCGTCGGTCCAGAACTTCCAGACTGGCGGTGCCTGTTCCTGTGGCGTGCCGCTGGCACAGCAGCTCGGCTTTGCGATTGGCTTCAGCACATCATCCAGCAGCCCGGCGCTGGTCATGCCCTGCGCGACAAACCCGGCGAACACGCCCATGCCGACCGCGGCAAGCGTCTTCACCATGGCGAATTCGATGCCAAGCCCGGCAGCGGTCAGGATGAACATTTCCGGATCCATGATCGGCGAGGCAATGCAGAATGCCAGAACCGGCGCAATCGGCACGCCGGCCACCAGCAATCCGGCAACAAGCGGGATCACTCCGCAGGAGCAGAACGGCGACAGCGCCCCGAACAGCGAGGCCGTGAAAATCGCCATGGCCGGGCGCGCTGTAAAGGCGCTGGCGACCATATTGTCGGCTCCGGCGGCCTTCAGCCCGGCAGCGATCACCACCGATGCCAGAATGAAGGGCAGAATCCCGACAAAGGCGTCAAGGGTGAACAGGGCGCTTGCCGATGCCTGACCGTCGGTCATCACCGCAAGTGCCAGCATGATTGCAGCCATGCCCCAGACCGGAACACCTGCCTCGCGGATTATGCCGCGGGCCTTGTCGGCAAGGGTCATCCGTGGCGGCGCGGCCGGGCCGCAGCAGCCTGGTGCCGTTTCCGTGCTGTCGGTGGCTTCAATGACCGCCATGGCCGCTCTCCTGTGCCGGTGCCAGTGCCGTCTCCATTTCGCGGCAGCATTCATCTTCAAGAATCATCAGAATGGCGCGAAGCTTGCCAAGATTGGCCTGGCAGATCACGGCGCGCCCCCGTTTTTCCTGATGGATCAGGCCGCTGTTCACCAGACAGCGCAGGTGAAAGGCCAGTGTCGAGGGTGTCAGTTCCAGCCGCGCCGCGATGTCACCCACCGTCAGGCCGCCAGCCCGCACCAGCAGCCGGAAGATGTCCAGCCGCGTGCCGTTGCCAAGCCCGTCCAGTGTTGTCGCAATATCTGTCGTGTCCATGGCATCAGAATAGGGTGCGTTAATGTCTTAAACAACTACAAAACTAGTTTTATAGTTATTTTTCCGGGATTGGCATGAAGCGTGCCCCTTACACGGTGATTTTTTGCCGGTTGTGAAAGGGGGCGGCGCAGGCTAGAACCTTTCAGGATCACGAATATTTCAGCCGTCTGCCACCGCTGCCAGTCTCCGCGGTCCTGCCGGCGTCAGCGATGAGGAACCTCATGTCCAGCCACCAGTATGTCTATGTGATGCACCGCCTGTCGAAAGCCTGGCCAGGCGGCAAGGAAGTGTTGAAGAACATCAGCCTGTCCTTCCTTCCCGGAGCGAAGATCGGGGTTCTTGGCCTGAATGGCGCCGGTAAATCGACATTGCTCAAGATCATGGCCGGTATCGATACCGACTTCAACGGCGATGCCTGGGCCGCAGACGGTATCAAGATCGGGTATCTGGCGCAGGAACCCGAGCTCGACGAGAGCATGGATGTTGCCGGCAATGTCCTGTCCGGTCTTGGCGAGGCGAAGGAGCTGATGGACCGGTTCAACGCGGTCAGCGCGCGGTTCGCCGAAGAGCTGACAGATGACGAGATGAATGAGGTGATTGCCGAACAGGCCGAGCTTCAGGAAAAGATCGACGCCATCGACGGCTGGGACATGGAACGCAAGGCGGAAATCGCCATGGACGCGCTTCGCGTTCCTGACGGCAGTGCCGATGTCACCAGGCTGTCGGGCGGTGAAAAGCGCCGGGTGGCGCTGTGCAAGCTGCTGTTGAGCGCGCCGGACATGCTGCTGCTTGACGAGCCGACAAACCATCTGGACGCCGAATCGGTCGCCTGGCTGCAGCGCTTCCTCCATGATTTCCCGGGCACCGTGGTGACGATCACCCACGACCGCTACTTCCTCGACGAGGTGGCCGGCTGGATTCTGGAACTCGATCGCGGTGCCGGCATTCCTTACGAGGGCAATTATTCGGGCTGGCTGGAACAGAAGCAGAAGCGACTCGAGCAGGAGGGCAAGGCAGAGGACGCCCGCGTCAAGTCGCTGTCACGCGAACTGGACTGGGTGCGTGCCGCGCCGAAGGCCCGCCAGGCCAAGTCGAAGGCCCGTATCAGTGCCTATGAAAAGATGCTGGCCGAGGAGAACGACCGGCAGATCGATACCGCCAAGATCCATATCCCGGCAGGCCCACGGCTTGGCGATGTGGTGATCAACGCGCAGGGTCTGAGCAAGGGATTTGGCGACAGGCTGCTCATCGATGACCTGTCTTTCCGCTTGCCACCCGGCGGCATTGTCGGCGTGATCGGCCCGAACGGTGCCGGCAAGACAACCCTGTTCCGCATGATCACCGGTGGCGAGGCACCGGATACCGGCACCTTTACCGTCGGCGATACGGTGAAGCTTGGCTATGTCGACCAGTCGCGCGATGACCTGGAAAACGACAAGACCGTCTGGGAAGTCATTTCTGACGGGCTCGACGAGGTCGAGCTTGGCAAGCGCACCATGGCGTCACGCGCCTATGTCGGCCAGTTCAACTTCAAGGGTGGTGACCAGCAGAAACATGTTGGCCAGCTGTCCGGTGGTGAGCGGAACCGCGTGCATCTGGCGCGGATGCTGAAAAGCGGCGCCAACCTGCTGCTGCTTGACGAACCGACCAACGATCTCGATGTCGACACGCTTCGTGCGCTGGAAGAGGCGCTTGAGGAGTTTGCCGGCTGTGCAGTGGTTGTCAGCCACGACCGCTGGTTCCTTGACCGGATCGCGACGCATATCCTCGCCTTCGAGGGCGACAGCCATGTCGAGTGGTTCGAGGGGAATTACGAAGCCTATGAGGCGGATCGCAAGCGGCGGCTTGGTGCCGAGGCTGACCGGCCGACCCGGATCAAATATAAGCCGATCAGCCGCTAGGCCCATAAACCATCGGGCCCATAAGCCATCGGGCCCATAAGCCATCGGGCCGATCCAGTGCCTTGTCTAGCTGCCTTCGTGGACCGGCTTTTCCAGCCGCTCGCGCATGGCGTTGATCAGCGCCAGGAAGTCGCCCTTGTTCTTGCGGATGACGGCGACATTCTCCTGCTTTTGCGTGACAAGCAGTGACAGGTTCTCGATTTCGATGTCGAAGACCCGTGGCGGCTCACCCGCGCGGGTGAGGATTCGCCAGTTCACCGCGACCGGAGCGCGCGCGCCGTTGGTGTCGGTGAAGGTGCCCTGGACAATCACGAACTTGTCCCCCTTCGCCTGTGTGCCGCCCGCAACGTAGGCAAGACCGTAGAGCTGGTCGAAGTTGCGAACGATGGTGCCGCACAGCACTTCGCGAAACAGCTCGCCATATTCCGATCGCTGGTCACCATTGGCGGCGCGCCAGTACTGGCCGGCGGAAAAGCGGGTGATGCTGTCCATGTCGAAATAGGTGGCCAGAACGCGCTCGATCTCCGCAGCGCGCGCCGTTTCATCGCCGGTGTCGGTGGCAAGAAACGTTTCAAGGTCAGCGATCATGGTGTCGATCAGCGCCGCTGCCGCTGCTTCGCGGTCGCTGGCTCCAGCCGACAGTGGCAGCAGCATCAGACAGGACAGGACAAGGCCGATGGCGTGACGGCGAATCATCAGTTGCTTTCCTCTTCAAACAGCGAATCGAATTCATCTTCGGACACACCACTTCCGGCAGCGCCGGTGACACGGTCTTCAAGAAGACCCTGGCGCGCCTGGTAATAGACCGAGCGGGTCCGCGCATAAGGATCGAGCGCGTTGTATTTCACATCATTGATGGCGTCGAAATTCTGCGCCCTGAAGCTGACAGCCCCCATGGGGCCCTGCGCCGCATTGATGGTCTGGACCGCGTTGCCGGTACCGAACACGCGAAGCGGGTTCATCGCGAAATCTACCACCGAACCGCCAAGCGAGCGGGTGGTGCGCGGTCCCAGAACCGGCACCATCATGTAAGAGCCCTCAGGCACATCCCAGCTTGCCAGCGTCTGTCCGAAATCTTCCTGCATCACCTCGTCCTCACCCTCGGTCAGATCGGCAAAGCCAAGGGTCAGGCCGTTCACAAGGAAATTCAGGGTGGCCAGCCCGGCATTCTCATATTTGCCCTGAAGGGTGGAATTCACCGCGGTGGATGGCATCGAGGCCCAGCGAAGATGGTTGCTGACAGCCGCGCGCCCGCTATCGGGAACAGTGTTGCGGTACCCCGAAGCGACCGGTTCCAGCACATAGCTGTCAACGCCCATATTGAAGGCGAACACCTTGCGGTTGGTGTCCTCGTAGGGATCGAGGACATCCACGCGTTCGTCCATCGGGGCCGAGGAACAGCCTGCCAGGGCCAGCATCAGCACAGCGCAGAGACCGGGTGTGGCGCCGCCCATGCGGCCCTCATTCAACATGCGAACATCTGTCATTGACCAATCCGGATCATAGTTACGGTGAGGAAGATATCGTATGATGATGCAAATGAAAATATCGAGGATCAAACTCAACATTGCGATGCGGCATCATTGTGGCGGAACAAGTGACGCATCGCCACGTTGAGCCGTTGACCCGTGCCCGGCGATTTGCGAGTTTGTCGCCCATGCAAACAGCCCCTTCGACAGCCCATCCGTGGCGTGACGGCCTGAATGATCCGCAGCGTGAGGCGGTGGAGACCCTGTCAGGCCCGCTTCTCGTCCTGTCCGGTGCCGGCACTGGCAAGACCCGGGTATTGACGTCCCGCCTTGCCGAACTTGTCGCCACCGGAACCGCAAAGCCGTGGAACATTCTGGCCGTGACCTTCACCAACAAGGCAGCGCGTGAAATGAAAATGCGCGTCGCCAGTATGGTTGGCCCGATGGCCGAACAGGTCTGGCTTGGAACCTTCCATGCCCTTGCCGCCAGAATGCTGCGCCGCCATGCCGATCTTGTCGGCCTTCGCAGCGACTTCACCATTCTTGATGTCGACGATCAGAACCGCGTCCTGAAACAGCTGATGGAGGCGGACGACATCGACACCAAGCGCTGGCCGGTGCGGCTTCTCGGCGGGGTGATCCAGCGCTGGAAAGATCGTGGGCTGGTGCCCGACAAGGTGGGGGCAGCCGAGGCGGGTGACCTTGCCAACGGCCGCCTTCGCGAGCTGTACGCGGCCTATCAGGCACGCCTGCTGGCGTTGAACGCTGTCGATTTCGGCGACCTTCTTCTCCATATGCTGACCATATTCCAGACGCATACCGATGTGCTGGCCGAATATCATGGCCGCATCTCGCATATCATGGTGGATGAGTATCAGGATACCAACGTCGCGCAATATCTGTGGCTTCGACTGCTGACCGGGCCGGACCGCAATCTGTGCTGTGTTGGCGATGATGACCAGTCGATCTATGGCTGGCGCGGCGCCGAGGTCGGAAACATCCTCAAGTTCGAAAGCGATTTCCCGGGTGCGAAGATTGTCCGGCTGGAAGAGAATTATCGCTCCACCGGACATATCCTGGCGGCAGCGTCCGGCATCATTGCGCGCAATGAAAGCCGCCTTGGCAAGACGCTTTTCACCTCTGCCGAAGAGGGCGAGAAGCTCCGCGTCAACGGCTATTGGGACGGCGCTGACGAGGCGCGGGCGATTTCTGCTGACATGGAATCCATGCAGGCCCGCGGCGACGACCTCTCGAAAATTGCCGTATTGGTGCGCGCTGGCTTCCAGACCCGCGAATTCGAGGAGCGCTTCATCGCCATCGGCCTTCCCTATCGGGTGGTCGGGACACGGTTTTACGAACGCGCCGAAATCCGCGACGCCATCGCCTATATGCGTCTGATCGCCCAACCGGCTGACGACCTGGCCTTCGAGCGAATCGTCAATGTGCCGAAGCGGGGGCTTGGCACCGCCAGCATTCAGGCGATCCATGTTCAGGCGCGCGCCTCGGACAAGCCGTTGATGGCGGCGGCCATCGATCTTGTGACAACCGATGAGCTGCGCCCTGCGGCGCGCACTGCACTTGGCGGGTTCTGTCAGGATATTGCCCGCTGGCGCGATACCGCTGGAAGCCTCCATCATACCGATCTTGCGAAGATGGTTCTCGATGAATCCGGCTATACCGCGATGTGGCAGGCAGACCGCTCACCGGAGGCGGAAGGGCGGCTCGAGAACCTGACCGAACTTGTCAACGCCATGCAGGATTTCGATTCGCTCCAGGGGTTCCTCGAGCATATCTCGCTGGTGATGGATGGCGACTCTGAAAGCGAGCAGGGCGAGGTCACGCTGATGACGCTTCACGCCGCCAAGGGTCTGGAGTTCGACACTGTCTTCATGCCCGGCTGGGAGGAGGGCATCTTTCCAAGTCAGCGCACCATTGACGAGAATGGTGCAGTCGGGCTGGAGGAAGAGCGCCGGCTTGCCTATGTCGGGATCACCCGCGCGCGTCGCCAGGTCTATCTGAGTTTTGCCGGCAGCCGCCGCATTCATGGCCAGTGGCAATCCTCTATCCCGTCCAGGTTCGTGCAGGAACTGCCGCCCGAGACAGTGATCGAGGATGTGGCCCAGGGTCTTGGCGGCGGCATTCCCTTTGGTCGGGCGACCCCGGCACAGCTGGCAAGCGGTGGCTATGGCGAGGGTGCGAGCGGCGGCTACGGGCCCGGATGGCGGCGCATGGCGGCGCGGCGCGAATCAGGCACCGAGGCGCAGAGCAGCTTCACCCCGCAGGGCAATGCTGCAGGCTTTGCCGCCGGCGACCGCGTGTTCCACCAGAAATTCGGCATGGGTGATGTTGTCCATGTTGACGGGGACAAGCTGGAAATCGCCTTCGACCGTGCCGGCCACAAAAAGGTTGTCGCCGGTTTTGTCAGCAAGCCATGACCGGATGAGCACGCCGCATTTCGTCACGCATCTGCGCCTTGATGAGGCCCTTCGGCCCGAGCAGGTCGCCGGGTTCGAGATGGTGTTTTCCGAACTTCTGGATGCCAGCTCCACAGCGCATCTGCGCGATGGTGGCGGTGAATGGCTGATCGAATCGCTGTTTGTCGATGCTCCGGATCCGGCGATTGTCGCTGATCTGCTGGCGCCTGTCTTTGCCAGCTGTGGGCTTGCTGTCACAACGACCGAGATCGCGCCGCTGGAACAGCGTGACTGGCTTGCGGAGAACCGCGCCGCCTTTCCGCCGCGCCGGATCGGCAGATTCTGGATCTATGGTGGCCATGTCGAGACGCCGCCACCGCCGACAAGCTGGCCGCTCCTGGTCGAAGCCGCACAGGCCTTCGGGTCGGGAACGCATCCGACGACCGAGGGCTGTCTTCGGGCCGCCGAAGCCATCCTGCGACGGGGCCGGCGCCAGAGGTGGCAGGTTCTTGATATGGGGTGCGGCTCGGCCATCCTTGGTCTTGGCTTTATGCGGGCCTGTCCGGCATCGAGTCTCGTGCTTGTGGACAATGACGGGCTGGCGGTGCGGACCGCGGTGGAGAATGCCCGTATCAACGCTCTGCCGCGCCGGCGGGTCGAGGCTGTGCTGTCACAGGGTTATGCGCATCCCGCGGTTCGTGCCAGCCGCCCCTATGACCTGATCTTCGCCAATATTCTTGCCGGACCGCTCTGCGTCATGGCGCGCGACCAGATGGCGGCACTTGCCCCCAAGGGCTGGTTGATCCTGTCCGGCATCCTGAACAGCCAGGCCGTGATGGTGGAACGCCGCTATGCCAGTGCCGGTGCCCGCGCCGTATCCCGTTTGCGGATCGGTGACTGGACAACGCTGGTGATGCGCCGCGCCAGCCATCCGGCGAGGCTTGGCGGGGGCGCCGGCCTATGGCATCCTCGCGACCGTTACATCACTGCATAATCACAGGGTTTCCGATGACTGACATGTCTGCAGAGGATCGTCTGGCCGGCCTTCGCGATATTCTGGCCGCGCGGGGCCTTGATGGCTGGTACGCCGGTCGTGAGGATATGTTTCAGGGTGAGGAGGTTCCCGCCGCCGAGGAACGCTTGTCCTTTCTCAGCGGTTTTACCGGGTCCGCAGGCTTTGCTCTGGTGCTGAAGGACAGCGCCGCGCTGTTCAGCGACGGGCGCTACACGCTGCAGATGGCCAACCAGACGGACAATGACCTGTGGCAGAGCTTCACCCTTCCGGAGGCCGGGTTGACCGGCTTTCTTGCCGACCATCAGCTTGACGGCGCGCGCATCGGCGTTGATCCGCGGCTGATCACGGTGAACGGCTTCGACCGGCTGGCGCGCCAGTGCAGCGCGGCTGGTGCCACGCTTGTTGCCGAGACGGACAACCCGATCGATGCGTTATGGAGCAAAAGCCGTCCGGCGCAGCCGGTCTCCCGGCCCTACCGCATGCCTGACCGGGTGGCGGGTGCCAGCATGGCGGAGAAGCTTGCCGATCTGGATGAACGCCTTGCCAAGGCCGGGTGTGACGCGCTGGTCATCAGCCGCGCCGATGCCGTCAACTGGCTTGTGAACATCCGTGGCACCGACCTTGCCAATACGCCGATCAATCTTCTCTTTGCGCTGTACCATCGCCAGAACGGCCTGATCCTTCTTGGCGACATGGCAAAGCTTGCCCCGGTGATGCAAGGCGACCTTGCCAATGAGGCGGCGATCGTGCCGCTGGCGCAGTTCGGGGATCTGATTGACCCGCGTGCCGGCTATGCCGATGGCGCAAAGGTAATGTTCGACCCGGACAGCCTTCCCAAACAGCTTCACGCCCCGCTGGAGGCCGCCGCGATCAAGCTTGTCGCCGAGCGCTGTCAGGTGACGGCGATGAAGGCATTGAAGACTGCAGCCGAGCTCGATGGCACCCGCCGCGCCCATGTCGAGGACGGCGCGGTGATGGCGCGGTTCCTGTGCTGGCTGGACGGGGGCGGTGCCGACGGCATGCAGGAGCACGAGATTGCCGCACATCTTCTGGCCATGCGGCGGGAAAGTTCGCGGTTCATTGCCTCAAGCTTCGAGACCATCTGCGGGTCGGGGCCAAACGGTGCCATCGTTCATTACCGGGCGCTTGCCGGGCAGGATTCGGTGCTCATCACGGACAGCCTTCTCCTGCTGGACTCCGGTGCGCATTACAATGACGGCACCACCGACATCACCCGCACGGTGGCGATCGGCACGCCGACAGCATCGATGATCCACGGCTTTACCGCGGTGCTCCGCGCGCATATTGCGGTGGCGGAGGCGCGCTTTCCGCAGGGCACCACCGGCCAGCAGATCGACGCGCTCGCTCGTGCACCGATGTGGTCGCTTGGCCTCGATTACGCGCATGGCACCGGTCATGGTGTCGGTCATGTGATGCAGGTCCATGAGGGGCCTGCCAGCATCTCGAAGCGTGGCACGGTGCCGCTCCAGTCCGGCATGCTGCTGTCGAACGAGCCGGGATATTACCGCGCCGGCGAATGGGGCATCCGCACCGAAAACCTGATCGCGGTCAGTGATGGTGATGATGACGGGTTCATGCGGTTTGAGACCATCACGCTGTGTCCGATCGACAGACGGCTGGTCGATGTGTCGATGCTGCTGGCAGCGGAACGCGACTGGCTGAATGGCTATCACGCGCAGGTGTTGGCGGTCCTGTCCCCGGAACTGTCCGGTCATCCGAAGGCGCTGGCCTGGCTTGAAGCTGCCTGCGCCCCGCTCTAGCTCTGCCTACCCGTCGATCATGGCAAGCCAGTCGTCCTCGCTGAGCACAGTGACTCCAAGCTCGGCTGCCTTGCGGGCTTTTGATCCGGCATCTGCACCGGCGACCAGATAGCTTGTCTTCGCCGAGACCGAACCGGACACCTTGGCGCCAAGCTGTTCGGCCCGTGCCTTCGCCTCGGCGCGGGACATGCCGGCAAGGGTTCCGGTGAACACGATGGTCTTGCCGCTGACCGGGCTGTTCTCGGCCGGCCGCTCGGGCGGGATCACAGACAGCTGCGCCAGAAGGTCCTCGACAGCGGCAAAATTACTGGCATTCGCGAAGAAGCCGATGAGATCAGCTGCCATTGAGTCGCCAACCTGATCGATGGCTGTCAGCTCGGCTGTGGTCGCTTCCGGATCGGCATCCGGCCCGACCGCGGCAAGCATCGCCTCCGGCCGGTCGTAATGAAGCGCCAGAAGGCGGGCTGTTGCCTGACCGACCTGGCGGATGCCAAGGGCGAAGATGAACCGCTCGAAAGCAATGTCGCGGCGCGCCTCGATCGCGGCAAGAAGGTTACGGATTGATGTCTCGCCATAGCCGTCAAGCGTGGCAAGCTCGTCCCGTTTTGCGGCAAGCCGGAAGATGTCGGCCGGGCGTTCCACCCACCCCAGTGATACAAACTGGTCGATCTGACGGGCGCCAAGTCCCTCGATGTCGAAGGCGTCACGTGACACGAAATGCTTCAGCCATTCCAGCCGCTGGGCCGGGCATTCAAGGCTGTTGGTGCAGCGCCGGACAGCCTCCCCCTCTGGACGAATGGCCGGCGCATCGCATTGTGGGCAGGTTTCGGGGAAGGAGAATTCGGTGCTGTCAGCCGGCCGCTGTTCGGTGATCACCCGCACCACCTGCGGGATCACATCGCCGGCGCGCTGGATGACAACGCGGTCACCGATGCGGATATCCTTTCGGCGTATTTCATCCTCGTTATGCAGCGTGGCGTTCGACACCACAACCCCGCCAACCGTGACTGGCGCAAGCCGCGCCACCGGCGTCAGCGCACCGGTCCGCCCGACCTGGATATCGATGTCATTCAGTGTCGTTTCCGCCTGCTCGGCGGGGAATTTGTGCGCCAGTGCCCATCTTGGGGCGCGCGCCACCTGTCCGAGGCGCTCCTGATAGTCATGACGGTCCACCTTGTAGACAACGCCGTCAATGTCGTAACCAAGATCGGCCCGCGCCGCGCCGATGCTGGCGTAGGTATCAAGAAGACCGGCGACATCGGTGCAGCGCCGCGACAGGGGGTTGATGCTGAATCCCATGGCGCCAAGCGCGGCAAGGCTCTCCATATGGGTTGCCGCCAGCGGGGCGCTGGCCTCGCCAAGTGAATAGGCAAAAAACCGAAGCCTGCGGGAAGCCGTGACCGCCGGGTCTTTCTGGCGAAGCGATCCGGCGGCGGCATTGCGTGGATTGGCAAAGATCTTGCTGTCGGCGGCGTCCTGCGCTTCGTTCAGCGCGAGAAAGTCTGCCCGGTCCATATAAAGCTCGCCGCGCACTTCCAGAACGCGTGGCGGCGTGCCGGCAAGTTCCAGCGGTGCTGCACCTGCCACGCGGATATTGGCGGTCACATCCTCGCCCTCGGCACCGTCGCCGCGGGTGGCGGCCTGAACCAGCCTGCCACCTTCATACCGCAGCGACAGTGACAGCCCGTCGATCTTTGGCTCGGCGGTCAACGCAAGCTCGTCCTCGTCAGACAGGGAGAGGAAGCGGCGGATGCGGGCGGCGAAGTCGGCAATGTCCTCATCGGTGAAGCCGTTGTTCAGCGAGAGCATCGGTTTGGCATGGCATACTTTGCCAAAGCCGCTTGCTACCGGTGTGCCAACACGAAGGCTGGGGCTGTCTGTGCGGACCAGGCCGGGAAAGGCGGATTCAAGCGCACGGTTGCGGGCCACGAGCGCGTCATAGTCAGCATCGCTGATCACCGGGGCATCATCACCATGATAGCGCGCGTCATGAAAGGCGATGGCGCCAGCCAGTGACGCAAGCTCGGCGCTCGCCTCTGCCTCGCTCATGTCGCCCGGGGGGGTGCTGCCGGCGCGCACGGCCTCCGGATCATGGCTGTCTGCGTTCATCTAGCTCTCCAGAAGCGCAAGCGCGGCAGCGCGCGCCTCGGCGGTGATCTCCTCGCCAGCCAGCATCCGCGCGATTTCCTCGGTGCGGGCATCAGTGTCCAGCGCCTCGGTACCGCTGATGACGCCGCTGTCCGTGGCGGTCTTGGCGATCTTCATATGGGTATCGCCTTTGGCCGCAACCTGGGGCGAGTGCGTGACAACCAGCGCCTGCGTGCTCTTCCCGAGGCGGGCCAGCCTTTCACCAACGGCGGCGGCCACCGCGCCGCCCACACCGGAATCAACCTCGTCAAAAATCAGCGTGCGCGGGGCTTCATCGCCTTCAAGCGAGACCTTCAGCGCCAGAAGAAAGCGCGCCAGTTCCCCGCCCGAGGCGATGCGGTCGATGGGACCAGACTTCATGCCCTTGTTGGTGCTGGCCTCGAAGCGGACCTGCTGTGTTCCCAGCGGACCGAACTGCTCCGGCGGCAGGTCGGTGATGGCGGTGCTGAAGGTGGCGCCGTCAAGTTTGAGCGGCGGCAATTCTGCCCCCACCGCTTTGTCAAGAACCGCCGCGGCCTTGATCCTGTTGGCCGCCACCACATCGGCGATCTTGCGGTAATAGTCGCGCCACTGGCGTTCATTGTCTGCCAGAGCCGCCAGCGCCCCAGCCGAATCCTCGATGCCGGCAAGGCTTGCCGCCAGCCGTGCATGGGTGTCGACAAGTTCATCAGGGGTACAGTCATGCTTGCGGGCCTGCTGGCGGAGCTCATGCAGCCTGTCATCAACAGTCTGTAGTCGTGCGGGATCGCTTTCCAGAGCGTGACCGGCCCCACCGATTGCCGCCCCGGCCTCGGACAGCTCGGCATCGGCGCGTTCGAGCGCTGCCTTGGCGTCATCAAGGATCCCGCCGGCAAGCGGGGCGGTTTTCTCAAGCGCCGCCAGCGCGCGCCCAAGGCTTGTTTGGGCTCCGCTGTCTCCAAACAGCGCATCATCCGCGACGCTCAGGCTCTCGCCGATCCGCCCGACATTGGAAAGCCGTTCGCGTTCGGCGGACAGCTCGTCCTCTTCGCCGGTGTGCGGTGCCAGAAGGTCAAGCTGCTCGACTGCGTCGCGAAGCCATTCCTCCTCGGCGCGTGCCTTTTCCAGATCGCGCTTCGCCTGCGCCAGATTCCGCTGCGCCTGGAGCCAGTTGTCCCATCCAGAGCGCAGTTTCTCGAGGATGTCGGCATGGCCGGCGGCGCGGTCAAGAAGGGTGATATGGGTGCTGGTGTCGAGAAGGCCGCGCCCCTCGAACTGCCCCTGAATTTCCACAAGCGTGTCGCCAATTTCGCGAAGAAGGGCCGCCGAGACCGGCACATCATTGATGCTTGCTGATGATTTGCCGTCGCTCTTCAGGCGGCGGCGAAGGATGAGCTCGTCATCACGCGGAATATCGGTTTCGGCGAGCCGGTCCCAGACCGGATGATCCCGGGGCGGATGGAAGACGGCAGACACATGCGCGGCATCAGCACCTTCGCGGATCAGGCGAAATTCGGCACGGCTGCCGAGCGCGAGGCCAAGGGCATCAAGAAGGATCGACTTGCCAGCGCCGGTTTCTCCGGTCAGGACCGTCAGCCCACCATCGAAGGAGAGCGTCAACCGCTCGATCAGAACGATGTTGGATACGGTCAGGCTGGTCAGCATCACTCGACATCAAAAAACGAGGCAACAGATTCCACGGTGCGCTGGAAAATGCCGACGGGAAGGTTACGCTCGGGATCCTCGGCCAGCGCCAGAATTTCCTCGGTCCAGAAGGAGTCCGGATAGTTATATACAGCGACAGACCCGACCCGGTCGGCTTCCTCGACCAGGCCAAGCGCCAGATAGGCCTCGACCATGCGATACAGCGCTTCCGGCACCTGGTTGCTTGTCTGGTAGTCGCGCACCACCCGTTCGAACCGGCGAAGCGCGGCACCATAATGGCCGCTTTTGATATAGAAACGGCCAACAGCCATTTCCTTGCCGGCAAGATGCGATCGGGCCAGATCGGATTTCAGCCGTGAATCCTTGCTGTAGATGCCATCAGGATACCGCAGCAGAACGTCCTCGAATGCCGTCAGCGCCAGCAGGGTCATCTCGGCATCGCGCTCGACATCGACAATCTGCTCGTAATAGGACAGCGCCTTCAGATAATAGGCGTATTCCACCATGTCATCGGCCGGGTTCAGCTCGATGAACCGGTCGAGCGAGGCGATGGCCTGCGGATAGTTGTTGTCGACGTAGAAGGACCATGCGGCCATGATCTGCGCGCGCACCGCCAGATCGGAATAGGGGTGCTGGCGCTCCACTTCCTCGAATTTCGGAGCGGCCTTGTCGCCATCGCCGTTCAGCGCCAGCTCAAGCGCCTCGTCATACAGAATATCGGCCGGGCGCTCCACCTGTTCCGGCACCTCGGGCGCCGCACAGGCTGTCACCACCAGAAGCGTGGTGGCAAGAAGGGCATTTCGGGCGGTAATGGATCGGGCCACGGCGGCTCTCCACGCAGGTGAAGGATGTGTCAACGCAGGCTTGCAGGACATCCGTATGATGTGCGCCAACAATAGCCGCAAGCGAGGCAGGTGAAAAGACGCGACATGACGCTTCGCGAAATTGTCGTCATCAGCGCTCAGGCTGGGCGGTTCGGGCCGGAAGGTCGGATGGCGTGATCAGGCGGCGCGATCAGACGGCTGCGGCGGCGGCAACCTCGGGAATGGCATAGCCATCGGAATGGTCGGTGATGCCGCCTTCTTCAACGATCTGGTAGCAGCCAGGCGACTGCCACAGGGTGCGGATCAGCTTGGCGCACATGGCGTGGCCGGGGCGCGAGGTGGTAAGCTTGCCGCGCATCATCATGCCAAGCAGATACAGGTCGCCAAGGCTATCAAGGATCTTGTGACGAACGAATTCGTTCGGCATGCGCAGGCCGCCCTCGTTCAGGATTTCACCATCTTCAACGACAACCGCATTGTTCAGTGAACCGCCAAGCGCAAGGCCGGCATTCTGCATCGCTGCGACATCGCGCATCTGGCAGAAGGTGCGGGCAGCGGCAAGATCGCGGACAAAACTGCCATCGCTGTGCTGATAGTGGAATCGCTGGCGACCGATCGCCGGGTCATCAAAATCAATCTCTGCATCGATCTCCAGGCTGTCCCAGGGATCAAGCCTTGCCCATCCGCCACCATGCTCGACGGACATCGGCGCGGTCACAACCAGGGTGCGGCGGCGTGTGGACAATGTGGTGATGCCGGTGCGAAGGATCGCCTCGACAACCGGAAGGCTGCTGCCATCAAGGATCGGGGCTTCACCGCTGTCTACATGAACCGAGGCATTGTCGATCCCGAGACCGGCAAAGGCCGCCATGATATGTTCGACCGTCTCCAGCCTCACGCCGTCATTATTGGCAATGCGGGTGCAAAGACGCGCCTGCTCGACATTGTCTGGATGTGCTTGGATGGTCTGGCGGGATTCGGCAACGTCGATCCGGCGGAACTGGATGCCGGTGTTGGCTGGTGCCGGGTAGATGCCGACGCGAACAAAGCGACCGGAATGCAACCCGATGCCATCAAAGGAAATGACATCGCGCACTGTGGTCTGCATCGTCTGTTCGCTATACATCTGGTAGGCTGGCTCCACCGGTATTGTTCGAACCCGTCGGCGATTGCGGCCCTCGGGTATGCATCAGGCCGGCTTGCTTCCAGCACTCTGCGACAGGTGCATTAAGACGCACCGCGCTGCCACAATCAAATCACATTTGGTTACCGGTTGTTACAACAACAGTAACGATCGCATTGAGTTCACAGAGAATTCTGTGACGGCTGCTTGCAGGTTTCATGAGAAAGGGGCCCGACGGATGCCGGGCCCCTTTTCAAGGTCTGATTGTTCTGACGGACTCAGGTCAGTTTGCCTGGCGTCGCAGGAAGGC
>NTKV01000035.1 GCA_002457745.1 SAR116 cluster bacterium MED-G06
GGAAGGCCGCAATAGATCACGAAGAATCCGATGCCGATAACAATCATGTATTCGACATAGGCCTGCCCCCAGAACAGGACCACGAAACTGCCAAGCATGATTGTCATCGAGGCCAGAAAGCCGACAAAGACCATCGGATGAAAGGACGAGAGTTTCACCGCGCCTCTGGTGCCACGGGTGATCGTCAGACGCCGCTCGCCAGTAGCGAGGGCCTCCAGACGGGTACCTATGGATTTGACGGTAATGGTGCTCACCTCCCTTCCGGCGGCGGACCGCCCTGTGTAACGAAACAGCAACCTGTGTAACGAAACAGCAAGAAGTGACAGGTGAAGACTACCATCGTTAACGCCGGGAATGATGCGGGGATCCGTCTTGACCCTCTGATGACGCCGCGCCTATGATCCGGGCGCTGTCAGATGGCCGGATGGCTGCTGCCCGAACCCTTGCGGTGCGGGGAGAGGAAAGTCCGGGCTCCACAGGATCAGGATGCCGGGTAACGCCCGGCGGGGGCGACCCCAGGGAAAGTGCCACAGAAAACAAACCGCCACCCTCCCGGCAACGGAACGGGTGGTAAGGGTGAAAAGGTGCGGTAAGAGCGCACCGCCGGGCCGGCAACGGGCCGGGCATGGTAAACCCCATCCGGAGCAAGACCATGTAGGGACACACGTCGCCTTGCGCGACAGGCGCGATCCTGCGCCGATGTCCGGGTAGGTTGCTCGACGCGTCCGGCAACGGCCGCGCTAGATGAATAGCCGTCACCGGGAAACCGGAACAGAACCCGGCTTACAGGCCATCTGACAGCTGATCCCTGCTCGATCATCCCCGCCTGATAATCTCCACCGATAATCTGTGCCTGATAGTCCCCACCGATGATTCGTGTCTGATCATGCCAGTAGCCGTCCAGATCGTGCCGGCTGGCGATCCGGCCTTCTATGACAACGAACCGCAACGGCTGAAATCGGGCGTGAGGTAACCACGCCCCTCCGGATCCGGTGCCAGTTGTACCAGTAGGCATCGGATAACAAGAGAACCGCACTAGCCGCCTGGGCCTCCTCCCGGGCGGCTTTTTTTGGGCGTATGGCTGCAGCCATGCTGACCAAACAAGCCACCCCACAGCAGGCGTCCCCACCAAAAATCGAACAAAAACAGAACATAATATCATTTTCTTATGTATTTCAGCATGTTATGCGCCGACCTTCAAATCAACACTTAACCGATTGGAAACATTGGATTTTCCCATGAAAAAACCGTCTGAACCCATTGACGACCATTATTTCCCATGATATCCCAGATCATCCCAAATTAAGGCAGTTTGGGATGGTTGCCCCTGTTCTGTGGTGTGCAGCCGGCCATTTACACCGCCTGGCCAGCCATTGCCTTATGGGAATGAACCCGGGGAATACGGCGCGTGGATCTGTTTCTGTCCACATTCGAGAACCGCATCGACAAAAAGGGTCGGCTATCCGTGCCGGCGCCTTTCCGCGCGGTGCTGGAACGCCGCCGCGACCCGCTCTATCTGTTCAAGTCGCTGACCGAGCCCTGCCTTGAAGGCTGTGGGCCGGAACGCATCGGCCAGATCGTGGACGCCATCGATTCCATGGACAGCCTGTCCGCCGAGGTCGCGACGCTCCAGACCATGCTGTCGAGCGCACAGGAAATGAAGGTGGATGGTGAGGGCCGGATCATGCTCTCGGGTGATTTCATCGAATTCGCCGAGCTTGACGACATGGCATTGTTCGCCGGCATCGGCCGCTCCTTCCAGATCTGGCTCCCGGCCCGCTATCGCGAGAGAGAGACCACCGCCCGCAGCCGCGCCAAGAGCGACGGCCTGCCGAGCCTGCGGCTTGGCGGCGGCACCCGCCGTCCGCCTGATGACGAAGACGGGAGGCGCTGATGACAGCGGCGCACCCCCAGCATCAGGCCCTGCACATGCCGGTGCTGCTGCGCGAAGTCGTCACCGCACTGGCCCCGATTGATGGCGGCACATATCTCGACGCCACCTTCGGAAATGGCGGCTATACCAGCGAAATCCTGAACGCCGCCGCCTGTGCGGTGATCGCCATCGACCGCGACCCTGACGCCATCGCCCGTGGCGCGGCGCTGGCCGACACCTCTGGTGGCAGGCTGAGCCTGCATCAGGGGGTCTTTTCCGATATGCGCTCGATGCTGGGGGCCGACACGCGTCTCGACGGCATCGCCTTCGACCTTGGCGTCTGCTCAACGCAGCTCGACCAGCCGGAGCGTGGCTTTTCCTTCCGGTCCGACGGGCCGCTGGACATGCGCATGTCGAAAAGTGGTGACAGCGCCGCCGATGCGGTGATGTCGCTGGATGAACGCGTGCTGGCACAAATTCTCTGGGAATATGGCGAAGAGCGCGCCTCGCGCCGCATCGCCCGTGCGATTGTCCGTGCCCGCGAGACCGCCCCCATCACCACCACCGGCGAGCTGGCAGCGATCATTCATGCGGTGATGCCGGGCCGCCGTCCGGGGCAGATTGACCCGGCGACCCGCAGCTTTCAGGCGCTTCGCATCTATATCAACCGCGAGCTTGGCGAGATCGAGGACGGCCTTGCCGCTGCCGAAGCCATGCTGAAGCCGGGCGGCATTCTGGCGGTGGTCTCGTTCCATTCTCTCGAGGACCGGATCGTCAAGCGCTTCCTGACCGAGCGCAGCGCGGCGCGGTCGCGCCCGTCGCGCCATCTGCCTGTTCCCGACGGTCCCGCCCCGACCTTCGAACTTGTCACCCGCAAGCCGATCCTGCCGACCGAGGGCGAGGCCAATGACAATGCGCGCGCCCGCTCGGCGAAGCTTCGCGTGGCCCGCCGCACCGCCGCGCCGGCGACCACCCCCGCCCCCTTCAAGGGAGGACGTTCCTGATGCGCATGATCCTTCTCGGCACCATTCTGACAGCCATCCTTGGCACCATCCTGTACCAGGTGAAAATCGGCATAGACGCCCGTGAGGCAGCGCTGCTGACCCTGGAGCGCAGCATTGACACGGCCGAGCGCGAAATCGCCGTTCTCGAGGCGGAATGGGCCTATCTGTCGCGTCCCGAGCGGGTGCTGGAACTCTCCGACAGGCTTCTCGAGATGAAGCCCATCGACACCGACCGGGTGCTCCCCATCGAGGCCATCCCGATGCGCATCCTTCCCGAATTCCAGGACCAGATTGCCGATGTCGGGGTGATCACGCTGCTGCCGCCTGAAGATGAGGCACCAGCCCGCGAGATGACCCGCATCGCCGCCGACCCGGCGGATGACCTTGCCACCATCACACGCACGCCGGTGGGAGCTCTCCAGTAATGTCCCTTGCCAGCGGCATCACCAGCTTTCTTCGCAGCCTTGTGCTGCCGGCGCGCCCGGATCCGGCGCGCTCGCGGCGCATCGCCGAAGTGCGTCTGGTGGTGTCCGCCGTGGTTGTGCTGACGGTATTCACAGCGATCGCCACCCGCGTGCTTCTTCTTTCGACGCAGGAGGCCAACGCCCGCACCGCCGGCATCGCCCTGCCGGGGGCCGAGCGCGGCCAGATCCTCGACCGCAACGGGCGGCTTCTGGCCACCAACCTGCCAATCACCGTGCTTCATGCCGATCCGTCGGAAATCATGGATCCACAGGCGGCGGCGCGCATTCTGGCCCCGCTTCTGGCACGCCATGACGAGACCTCGCTGCTGCGGCTTCTGACCAAGAACACCCGCTATGTCGAACTTGACCGCAAGCTGACGCCAGCCCGCCACAAGGACATCCTGAGGCTTGGCATTCCAGGGGTCTATTTCCGCAACAGCCAGCTTCGCAGCTACCCCAGCGGCAAGCTTGCGGCCCATATCCTCGGTCAGGTCGACAAGGATAATAAAGGTCTGGCAGGGCTGGAAAAATCACTCGATGCCAGACTTGCCGCCGGTGAGAATATCCAGCTTGCGCTTGATGCCGGTGTGCAGGCCATTGTCGCCCGCGAGATCGCCAGCCAGATGGAGATCTTCGAGGCCATTGGCGGCGCCGGGGTGATGCTCGACATCGCCACCGGCGAGGTCATCGCGATGGTCTCGCTTCCCGACTACAACCCGAACCATTTCGCCAAGATTGCCGATGACGCCAGATTCAACCGGGCCACGCTGGGGCTCTATGAAATGGGCTCCACCTTCAAGGTGCTGAACACCGCGATTGCGCTGCAGGCTGGCACCACCACGCTTGAGACCCGCTACGAGGTGTCCAAGCCGCTTCGTGTCGCCCGGCACACCATCCGCGATTTCCACATGCATGACTGGAAGCTGAGCGTTCCGGAAATCCTGGTTCTGTCCTCGAACATCGGATCGGCCCGGATGGCCGCAGAAATCGGCGCTGAAACGCAAAAGGCCTTCCTTCGCCGCATGGGGCTGTTTGACAAGCCGCAGCTGGAAATTCCGGAAGTCGCACGTCCGCTGGTGCCGCGCTCCTGGCGGAAATCAGAAATTGCCACCATTTCCTATGGCCACGGCATTGCCGTATCGCCCCTGCATCTGGCCTCGGCCATGTCGGCCGCCAGCGGCAACGGCATGTGGATCGAGCCGACACTGCTGCGCCGCCACCCCGCGGAGCACCCGGTCGAAACAAAGATTTTCTCCGAGGAAACAACCCGCGCCGTGCGGTCGATGATGCGGCTCGTGGTGAAGCATCCCGATGGCACCGGCAATTTCGCCGAGGCCGAAGGCTATATGGTGGGCGGCAAGACCGGCACCTCGGAAAAGATCAATCCCGATGGCGGCTATTACGATGACCGCAACATCGCCAGCTTTGCCGCCACCTTCCCGGTGCATGACCCACGCTATGTGCTGGTGGTGATGGTGGATGAGCCGAAACCGCAGAAATTCTCCTACGGCTACGCCACAGGCGGATGGGTCGCGGCCCCGGCGGCGCGGCGCATCATCCAGCATGCAGCGCCGCGTCTCGGGATTCATCCTGTTGACGAAAATTCGCCCGAAATCCGCCAGAAACTGCATATGGAATTCAGAATCGGTAAGGAGGAGAAAACCCTTGCATCTTTCTGATCTGATTCCAGTCGCGGTTGACGCCCATGCCGACAAGGCCACCATCTCGACTCTCGAGATCACCGGCATCAGCAGTGATTCCCGAAAGGCCGCCGCAGGCCATCTGTTCGTTGCCATCAACGGCAACAGCAGTGACGGGCGCGCCTATGCCGCCACTGCGGTCGAGGCCGGGGCCGTCGCCATCCTGACCGACGCGCGCGAGCTTGACGACAGCCTCACCGCACTGGCCACCAGCGGCGTGCCGGTGCTGAGATCCGATGATCCGCGCCGCGATCTGGCGCATGCCGCAGCCCGCTTCTGGCGACGCCAGCCGGGCATGGTCGCCGCGGTCACCGGCACCAATGGCAAGACCTCTACGGCCGAATTCCTGCGCCAGATCTGGTCACGTGTTACCTGGGATGCCGTGTCGATCGGCACGCTCGGGCTTCAGGGGGCTGACCCGCGCGCCATGCAGGGCAGCATCATGGGGCTGCCGGCACTGACGACACCGGACGCTGTCAGCCTGCACAGCGCGCTGGCACCCCTGACCACCGCTGGCGTGACCCATCTGGCACTCGAGGCCAGCTCGCACGGGTTGGCGCAGCGTCGCCTCGACGGCCTGAACATCCATATCGCCGCTTTCACCAATCTTACCCGTGACCATCTCGATCACCATCCCGACATGGAGAGCTATTTCGCCGCCAAGGCACGGCTCTTCACCGAGTTGCTGATGCCTGGCGGCACCGCCGTGATCAATATCGACGACCCCTATGGCGCACGCCTTGCCGAGATGATCCGTGGCGACGGTCCGCGCCAGCATGTGTTGCTGACGATCGGCACCGACCCGGCCGCCGACTTCCATATTACCGCGATCACTCCGATGGAGTTCGGGCTCGAGGTCGGGGTTGAACATGCCGGCACCAGTCACCGTATCCCGATGGCACTTGCCGGCACATTCCAGGCGATCAATGCCATTACCGCAGCGGTCATGGCGCATGCCAGCGGTCTGCCGATCCATGATTCCCTGTTCGCCCTTCCCTATGTGACCGGGGCCGACGGCCGCATGCAGCTTGTCACCGGACACCCTTCGGGAGCGCGTGTGATTGTCGACTACGCACACACACCCGACGCTCTTCGCGCGGCGCTGAGCGCGCTTCGGCCCGAGGCGAAGGGGCGTCTTGCCGTTCTGTTCGGGGCTGGCGGTGACCGTGACCCCGGCAAGCGGTCGATGATGGGCAAGGTGGCACAGGACGGCGCTGACCTTGTCTATGTGACCGACGACAATCCACGTTCAGAGGACCCGGGCGACATCCGCAAGGCCATCCTTGATGGCTGCCCTGACGCTGTCGAGATTGCTGACCGCGGCGCGGCCATCACCGCCGCGCTTGGTGAGCTGTCCGCAGAGGATGTTCTGCTGATCGCCGGCAAGGGGCATGAGAATTTCCAGCTTGTCGGGGATGAAACCCTGCCCTTCAGTGATTCCAGTGTCGCGCGCAACGCAATCAAGAGGCTGACATCCGAAGGGGGTGCCGGATGAGTGCCGCGCAGACCATGTCGCTTGATGCCACCATGCTTGCCACCCGCAGCGGCGGTAACTGGATCAGCGATCCGGGTGCCATCATCACCAGCTCGGTCGAGATCGACAGCCGCAGCTGCACGAAGGGAAGCCTGTTCGCCGCCCTGTCCGGCCAGCATGCCGACGGCCACGACTATCTCCATGCCGCCGCCGGCAATGGCGCTGTCGCCGCGCTGGTCGAACGCGCGACCGACAAGGCGCCACTGCCACTGCTTCGGGTCACCAATGTACAGCAGGCGCTGAACAGCCTTGGCGCCGCCGGACGGGACGCTCATGCCGCTGCTGGCGGGAAGCTTGTCGGCATCACCGGATCGGTTGGCAAGACCGGAAGCAAGGAAATGCTGGCGCATCTTCTTCGTGCCAGCGGCGGCTGCCATGCAAGCCGCGCAAGCTTCAACAACCATCTTGGTGTGCCCCTGACCCTGGCGGCACTGCCGGCCGCGCCTGTTCCCGCAATCCAGGAAATCGGCATGAACGCACCAGGTGAAATCACCGCGCTGAGCAGCCTTGCCCGCCCCGATATCGCCATCATCACCCGCATCGCCGACAGCCATGCCGGTTTTTTCGACAGCCTCGAGGCGATCGCCGCCGCCAAGGCAGAAATCTTCGACGGGCTGCGCGCAGGGGGCACCGCCATCCTGAACCGCGATGATGCGTTCTTCGAAATGCTGGCGGAGCACGCCAGAAACGCCGGTGCCGGCAGGATTGTCACCTTCGGGACCGATGCCGAGGCGGATTTCAGACTGTGCGACACCAGCCGCGGCGAAGACCACATGACCGTGACAGCCAGCCTCAACGGGGCATCGCTGTCCTTCACACTTGGCATGCGCGGCTCCCACTGGGCGATGAACGTGATGGCCGTGCTTGCCGCCCTCGATGCGCTTGGGCTCGACGCCAGAAAGGCAGCTGGGTACCTTGATGATTTCAATGAGTTACCTGGACGAGGTGCTGTCAGCAAAGGTCGTTTTGCTGACGTCGGCATCACCCTGATCGACGACAGCTACAATGCCGGGCCGGCCTCCATGGCAGCGGCTTTTTCCAGCCTTGCCGCCGCCCCGCCGCAGGTGATGGTGCTGTCAGACATGCTCGAGCTTGGTGACGGCACTGCCGCCGCCCATGCTGCGCTTGCCCCCGCCATCACCACGCTGCGCCCACGCCTTCTGGTGACAATCGGTCAGGAGATGTCGCGCATGGCTGCCGCCCTTCCCTGCGCCACCCGTCACCGGGCGGCGGACAGCGCTGCCCATGCCACACAGCTGCTGCGCAACCACATTCGCGACGGCGACACCGTCTTTATCAAGGGGTCGAACGGATCCGGTGCCTGGCGTGTGGCTGCCGACCTGACCAGCGCCATGAGCACCACTTCATCAGTTTCCACAGTCGGGGAGACCACAGATGCTGCCTGATCTTCTTGTTCCGCTGTCCGACGACTATCAGATTTTCAATCTGTTCCGCTACATCACCTTCCGCACCGGCGGGGCGACGATCACCGCGCTGATCATCAGCCTGATGTTCGGTCCGGCGATGATCCGCTGGCTGAAAACGCATCAGGGGGAAGGTCAGCCGATCCGCGCTGACGGGCCGGAGTCACATCTGGTCACCAAGGCTGGCACCCCGACCATGGGCGGATTGCTGATCCTCGGGGCTTTTGCGCTGTCCACCCTGCTGTGGATGCCGCTGTCGAACCCCTATCTGTGGCCGGTGCTTCTGGTGGCGCTGTGTTTCGGGGCGGTTGGATCGGTCGATGACTGGATGAAGCTTCGCCGGCGCTCGCATCACGGCATGTCGGGACGGATGAAACTGGTCTGCCAGCTTGGCGTTGCCTTCGTTGCCAGCCTGGTGCTGATTGAACTGTCGCCTGACCAGCTTCGCTATGGCGTCGCGGTGCCGTTCCTCAAGGACACGATGATTTCCCTTGGCCTGCTCTATGTGCCATTCGCCATGCTGGTGATCGTCGGCGCCTCGAACGCTGTCAACCTGACAGACGGGCTCGACGGGCTGGCGATTGTGCCGGTGATGATTGTCGCCGCCTGTTTCGGGTTGATTGCCTATCTGGCCGGCAACGTCAATTTCGCGTCCTACCTGCAGATCAACTATGTGCCGGGAACCGGCGATCTGGCAGTGATGTGTGGCGCACTTCTCGGGTCGGGTCTTGGCTTCCTGTGGTTCAACGCCCCACCGGCAAAGGTGTTCATGGGTGACACCGGGTCGCTGGCGCTGGGCGGCGCGCTTGGCGCGATGTCGGTAGCCACCCGCCACGAGCTTGTGCTGGCGATCACCGGCGGCCTGTTCGTTGCCGAGACATTGTCGGTGATCCTGCAGGTGGCGTCCTTCAAGCTGACCGGAAAGCGGATCTTCCTGATGGCGCCGCTGCATCATCATTTCGAACGCAAGGGCTGGGCCGAGTCCACCATCGTCATCCGGTTCTGGATCATCGCGGTGGTGCTGGCGCTTGCCGGCCTGTCGTCGCTGAAGCTTCGCTAGGAGAGACAGCAGATGCTCGTTCCGCACAACATGTCAGGCAAGATGGTCGGGATCCTTGGTCTCGGCCTGTCCGGCATGGCCGCGGCCCGGGCGCTTGTCGCTGGCGGAGCCACCGTCTGGCTGCATGATGACACTCACCGCCCGGACGCGCTGCCAGCCGGCGCCACCCTCTGTGACTGGCGTGACTGGCCATGGGACGAGCTGGCATCGATGGTGATCAGCCCGGGCATTCCGCATCACCACCCGCGCCCGCATGACGCCGCCGCCCGCGCTGCATCGGCAGGCGTCGAGGTCATCAGCGAGATCGAGATCGCCATGCGCGCCGCGCCAGCCGCCCGCATCGTCGCCATCACCGGCACAAACGGCAAATCGACAACAACGGCGCTGATCGGCCATTGCCTTCGCGACGCCGGCATCGCCGTAGCGGTCGGTGGCAATATCGGCGATGCCGCCTGCAACCTTGACGACCCCGGCGCAGATGGCGTGATCGTGCTGGAGCTGTCTTCCTACCAGCTCGAGACCACCCCGTCGCTTCGCGCCGACATCGCGATCCTTCTCAATATCACGCCAGACCATCTGGTCCGGCATGGTGGCATGGAGGGCTATGTGGCAGCCAAGGGGCGCATCCTTGCCGCCGCAGGCACCAGCGGACTGGTCATTACCGGAAGCGAGGACACCCATGTCCGGGCGCTTGCTGACGCCCATGGCAAGGCTGGCGGCACGATTGTCACTGTATCTGCCACGGACGCCCCTGCCGGTGCGAAGGCCGTTCCCGCACTGGCCGGGGCGCATAACGCGGCCAATGCCGCTGTCGCTGCGGCCTGCCTTCGTCATCTCGGACTGGATGACGCCACGATCGAGGCTGGCATGGCCGGTTTTGCCGGGCTTGCTCACCGTCTGCAGCCAGTGGCGCGCAGCGGAGACATCACCTTCGTCAATGATTCCAAAGCAACCAACGGCGTTGCCACCGCGAAGGCGCTTGCCGCTTTCGACAACATCTACTGGATCGCCGGCGGCGAGGCCAAGGAGGACGGGCTTGGCGAGGCCGCCGGGGCCACCGCCGCTGTCACCCGCGCCTATCTGATCGGCAGCGCTGCCGAGGATTTTGCCGCCACACTTGCCAGCAACCAGGCTGGCCGGGTGCCGGTGACCCTGTCCGGCGATCTCGAGACAGCAACTGTCACAGCCTTTTCCGACGCCAGCGCGGCACAGCGAAAAGCGACCATTCTTCTGTCACCGGCCGCCGCCTCCTTTGACCAGTTCACCAGCTTTGTCGCCCGTGGCGAGGCCTTCACCGCCATTGCCACAAGGCTGGCGTCCGACGGCGCGGCAGGCGGCGCCATGACCGGGCCCATCACGGGAGGCGCACATGCTTGATCGTACCGATCGTTCGCTTGTCGGCGTCTGGTGGTGGACCATCGACCGCTGGCTTCTCGCCAGCGCGCTGCTGCTGATGGTGGTCGGCGCGTTGCTGGTGATGGCGGCCGGACCCGCCGTGGCCAACCTGATCAATCTGCCTTCACAGCATTTCGGCATGCGCCAGGGCATGTTCCTCATCCCGGCTGTCGGCGTCATGCTGGTAGTCTCGCTTCTGGAGCCACGGCCGATCCGCGCGCTGGCGCTTGTCGGGCTTGCCGGCACGCTGGGGCTGATGATCATGGCCATCATGATGGGAAGCGAAATCAAGGGCGCGACCCGCTGGATCACCATCGCCGGAATCAACCTGCAACCATCGGAGTTCGCCAAGCCGCTGTTCGCCATTGTATCCGCCTGGCTGCTGACGCTGTGGCGCGAAGGCCAGGATTTCCCCGGATGGATCTATTCTGGTGCCCTGATGGCGCTGATTGTCGGCATTCTGGTGCTGCAGCCCGATATCGGCATGACGCTGATGGTGGTGCTGACCTGGGGCTTCCAGATGTTCCTTGCCGGCATGCCGATGCTGCTGGTGATCCTGATCGTGGCGCTGGCCCCGCTCGGGCTCATCGCCGCCTATTTCACGCTTGACCATGTCGAGAAGCGCATCAACCAGTTCTGGGAAGGCGGTGCCTGGCAGGTGGAGAAGGCGCGCGAGTCTTTTGCCAATGGCGGCCTGTTCGGCGTTGGTCCCGGTGACGGCACGGTGAAGCTTCACCTTCCCGATGCGCATTCCGATTTCATCTTCGCCGTTGCAGGCGAGGAATTCGGCGCGCTGGCCTGCCTGACATTGCTGGCGCTCTACGCCTTTGTCGTCCTTCGCGGCTTTTCTCGGGCGCTTTCGGATGAAGGGCTGTTCTGCCTGATCGCCAGCTCCAGCCTGCTGCTGCAGTTTGGCGCGCAGGCCAGCATCCATATGGCATCCTCGGTCAATCTTATCCCGACCAAGGGCATGACACTGCCGCTGATCAGCTATGGCGGGTCGTCGCTTGTTGCCAGCGGATTGACCATGGGGCTGATCCTCGCGCTGACACGGCGGCGCGCGCCCTATGTCCTTCCTGGTCAGCGCCGGGTTCAGGAGGCAGCGACATGACCGCCTCTCCTCGCCCGCTGATCGCCCTTGCCGCCGGCGGCACCGGCGGACATGTCTTCCCGGCGCTTGCTGTTGCCGAAGCGCTGCATGGTCGCGGCGTCGACACGATGGTTCTGACTGACCGGCGCGGTGCCCGCCTGATGGGCGCCACCCCGCATCATGTGCTTCCCGCGGCATCACCGTTCCAGCGCGGCATTCTGCGACGCGGCAAGGCGATGGTCCAGCTTGCCGCCGGGCTGGCCATGACACTGGCGATGCTGGTGCGTCGACGGCCAGCCGCAGTGGTCGGTTTCGGCGGCTATCCCTCTTTTGCCCCGCTGCTTGGCGCGCGGCTGACAGGCGTGCCGGCGATGCTGCATGAGCAGAATGCCCATCTGGGACGCGCCAATCACCTGCTGGCGCGCTGGTGCGGACATCTGGCGCTGAGCTGGCCCGGCACCCGCAACCTTCCCGAGCGCGTCACAAGCTTCCTGTCGGGAATGCCGGTGCGCGCCGCCTTCTTTGCGGCAAAGCCGACCGCGCCGAAAGCTGACGACAGGCTCACGCTGATGATCGTCGGCGGGTCGCTTGGCGCCGCCATCTTCGCCGAACTTGTGCCGGATGCCGTGGCGCGGCTTGACGATGACCTTCGCGCCCGTCTGCAGATTGTCCAGCAATGCCGCGCCGAACAGTGTGACGCGCTTGCCGTCCGCTACCGCACCATCGGCATGGATGCCGACATCCGTCCGTTCTTTGACGATATGCCGGCACAGCTTGCCGCCAGCACCCTGGTGATCAGCCGGGCTGGTGCCTCAAGTGTTGCCGAGCTTGCCGCTGCTGGTCGCGCCGCCATCCTGATCCCCTTCGCCGCGGCGATGGATGACCATCAGACTGCGAATGCGCGCCAGCTGGAAACAGCGGGGGGTGGACGGTGCCTTGCCGAGGCAGGGCTTGACGCTGACAGCCTTGCGGCGGTGATCACCGAGATGCTGACGGATCACACGGCGCTGGCCGCCATGGGTGCCAGCGGGCGAAGCCTTGCCGCGCCAGAGGCCGCCGACGATATCGCCGCCTATGCGCTGTCATTGGCCAGCACCGCACATGATGCCGATCAGGACAGGAGCCGGACATGAGTGAACTCCCGCTGTCCATCGGAACACTGCATTTCACCGGCATTGGGGGCATCGGCATGAGCGGAATTGCCGAAATCCTGTTCGAGCTTGGGTATCAGGTTCAGGGAAGCGACAGTTCCGAAAATGCCAATGTGCGCCGCCTGCGCGACAAGGGAATCAAGGTGATCTGCGGTCAGGCTGCCGAGAATGTCGAGGATGCCTCGATTGTGGTGATCTCCACCGCCATCAGGCCCGACAACCCCGAGGTCATCGCGGCGCGCGAACGGTTCATCCCGATTGTCCACCGCGCCGAGATGCTTGGTGAACTGATGCGGCTTCGCTGGTCGGTCGCGGTTGCCGGCACGCATGGCAAGACGACGACCACATCGCTTGTCGCAACGCTGCTCGACGGGGCCGGGGTCGATCCCACCGTGATCAATGGCGGCATCATCACCGGCTGGGGAAGCAATGCACGGCTTGGCCGCGGTCAGTGGATGGTTGTCGAGGCCGACGAGAGTGACGGGTCCTTCGCCAAGCTGAAGCCGACAGTGGCGGTTGTCACCAATATCGATCCGGAGCATCTGGACCATCACGGCACCTATGAAGCACTGGAACAGGCCTTCCTGAATTTTGTCGCGGCAATCCCCTTCTACGGCTTTGCCACATTGTGCATCGACCATCCTGCGGTGCAGCGCCTTATGGCTGGCATCAAGGACCGCCGCATCATCACCTATGGTATCGCGGCAAATGCCGATGTGCGCGCCGTCAATCTGCGCCATGACGGGCCGGCCATGCTGTTCGACGTGATGCTGTCCGACCGCACGGCGGGCGGCTACGAGACAATGTCCGACATTCGCTTCCCGATGCTTGGCGAGCACAATGTCCAGAACTGTCTCGCTGCCATTGCCGTCGCGCTTGAGATGGGAGTCACACCGGACCGGATCACCGCCACGCTCGGCGGATTCGGCGGCGTCGGCCGACGCTTCGAGACCAAGGGGGTCAGCGGCGGCGTGACCGTGATCGATGATTACGGCCACCATCCTGTCGAGATCCGGGCCGCCCTTCAGGCTGGCCGGATGCTGTGTGGCACCAACAAGCTGATCGCCGTTGTCCAGCCGCACCGCTACAGCCGCCTGGCTGACCTGTTCGACGAATTCTGCGCCTGTTTCAACGATGCCGACGAGGTCCTGGTTGCCGATGTCTATGCTGCCGGCGAAGACCCGATTCCCGGGGCCGGGCGTGACGAGCTTGTCTCCGGCCTTCGCGATCACGGCCACCGCGGCCCCGCCGCTCTGGACTCGCCGCAATCGCTTGCCACCGAAATTCTGGCGCGTGCCAGCGACGGCGATCTGGTGATGTGCCTTGGCGCCGGTGACATCACCGGTTGGGCAGCGCGCCTGCCGGCTGAAATGGACGCATTGCGGGAGAATCGCTCATGACCGCATCACTGCTGGACAGACTGCCCGAGGTGCGCGGCGACTATGGCGAAGCTGTTCCGATGGCGCGCCATACCTGGTTTGGTGTCGGTGGTCCGGCTGATGTGATCTTCAGCCCGGCCGACGCCGCCGATCTTGGCGCGTTCCTTGCCGCCTGCCCGGCCGACATACCGGTGCTGCCGGTCGGCGCGGGCTCCAACCTTCTGGTCCGTGACGGCGGCATTGCCGGCGTGGTGATCCGGCTTGGCGAACATATGAAGTCGATCAGCCATGACGGCGATATCGTCACCGCCAGCGCCGGCGCAACCGATGCCGATGTGGCACGCTATGCGGCGCGCAACGGTCTGGCCGGGCTGGAATTCCTGATCGGCATTCCCGGCACGGTTGGTGGGGGCCTGCGGATGAATGCCGGGGCCTATGGCGGCGAGTTCAAGGACATCACCATCCGCGCCCACGGCTTTGACCGCAGCGGCACCCCGGTGACCGCCACACCGGAACAGATGGGCATGGCCTATCGCCACACCGACGCGCCGGCGGACTGGGTCTTTACCCATGCCGAATTCAGCGCCACCGCAGGCGACACCGACACGATCAAGGCTCGCATGAAAGAGATTGTCGGCAGCCGCGGAGATGCCCAGCCGCGCGGCGTTCGCACCGGCGGCAGCACCTTTGCCAACCCGCAGGACGGCAAGGCCTGGCAGGAAATCGACTCCGCCGGTTGCCGCGGCATGGTCATTGGCGGCGCACAGGTCTCGGAAAAGCACTGCAATTTCCTGATCAACACCGGCGGCGCCTCGGCGCATGACATCGAGTTGCTTGGCGAAACCGTACGGCAACGGGTCAGCAGTGGCGGCGGACCACGCCTGCGCTGGGAAATCCGCCGTGTTGGCCATCTTGCCGAGGGCCAACCCGACCCGCAGCAACCCGGCCCGCAGCAGCCCGGCCCGCAGCAGCCCGGCCCACAACAGTCCAGCCAGACAGGAGGAGCTTCGCATGACGGGTGAACGCGTTGCCGTCCTGATGGGCGGATGGACATCGGAGGCGCGGGTAAGCCGTGTCACAGCAAGCTTCTGTGGCCAGGCGGCGCGCAATGCCGGCTGGGATGCCGTCGAGGTCGAGGTCGATCGCAACATCGCCGCCACCCTCGCCGAGATGAAGCCGTCGCGGGTCTTCAACGCGCTGCATGGGCAGGTCGGCGAGGATGGCAATATCCAGGGGCTGCTCAACATCATGAACATCCCCTACACCCATAGCGGCCTGATCGCCTCGGCCAACGCCATGGACAAGATCCGGGCAAAGCGGATGCTGGCCGAGGTTGGCATTGCGGTGCCGGCCAGCCTTGCGCTTGTCGAGGACAGCCATGTCTATCCGGCAGACTATACCGGTGCGCATGTGATCAAGCCGCGCAATGACGGCTCCAGCGTCGGTGTGGTGATTGTAGCGGATGAGAATGCCAAACGCCCGGCCCGCAGCCAGTGGGAGATCGACACCGACCTGATCGCCGAGCCCTACATTCCGGGCCGCGAGCTGACTGTCTCGGTCCTCGACGGGACCGCGCTCTGCGTCACCGAAATCCAGCCAAAGGTCGATTTCTACGATTTCGACGCGAAATACGCCCCCGGCGGGTCCGAGCATGTGATCCCGGCGGACATCCCGCAGGCGGTGACCCTTCAGGCCTGTGACTGGGCCGAGAGGGCCTACCGCCATTTCGAGTGCCGCGGTGTGATCCGCGCCGACTACCGGTGGGATGAAAAGGCCGGCCAGCTCTACATGCTGGAAATCAACACCGTTCCCGGCATGACAGCAACATCACTGGTTCCCGAACAGGCCCGCTTTGTCGGCCTGTCGGGTGAGGAACTTGTCAATCACCTTCTGGAGACTGCGCAATGCGACGACTGATGCCGTTCATGCGCCCCAAGACGGACAGGGCGGACCAGCCGGATCGCGGCAGCGAGACCGGTGCGCTGACCGGTGTCATGGCCCGGCCATCACGGCGACCGTCACTTCGCAGCATCATGACAGGCGCGATGATCCTTGGCGGACTCGCCGCCGGCGTCGTCCTCTATATCGAACGCGCCAGCCTGTCGGTCGCCATCATCGACGCCAGCGCCAACTCGGGTCTGCACCTCCAGACAATCGAGGTGCAGGGCCGCGCCCACACCTCGAAGGATGTGCTGATGGCGGTCAGTGAACTCACTCTTGGCCAGCCGATGCTGACCATCTCGCTGCCCGAGCTTCATGACAGGCTGTCCACGATCGGCTGGGTCAAGGATGTCGCGATTGAACGCCGGATGCCGTCGACCATTCGCCTGATCCTGACCGAACGCGTGCCGATGGCACTGCTGCAGACCGAGGGCGGGCACCGCGTGATTGACAAGGATGGCGAGATCATTTCCGGCGCCGACCCGTCGGCATTCGGTCACCTGACCGTTGTTGCCGGCACCAGTGCCGGTGTGAACGCCGCACCGCTGCTGAACATATTGCGCACCGAGCCGGAGCTGTTTGCCGAGGTCTGGGCCGTGACCTACCAGTCCGAGCGTCGCTGGGATGTGCATCTTCGCAACGGCATCCGCGTGCGTCTTCCCGAGACCGACCCGCGTACTGCCTGGTCGCGCCTGGCCATCATAGACCACAGCAAGCAGATCACCGACCGTGACCTGGCGGTGATCGACCTTCGCGTTCCCGACCAGATGATCGTCGAGCCGAACATCCCGGTCCGCGGCAGGGGGAGAGAAACATGAAGATCAGCCGTCGTCGCAACAGCCGCCGGCCTTTCGCGGTACTTGACATCGGCAGTTCGAAGATCTGCTGCATGATCGGCGAGATCGACAAGCTTGGCACGCTGACCCTTCTCGGCCAGGGCACCCATGCCTCGGCTGGAATGCGCAGCGGCGAGGTCACCGTCCTGTCCGAATTCAGCGACGCCATCGGCCATTGCGTGCAGAGCGCCGAACGCGCCGCCGGCCTTGCCATCGCCTCGGTCAGTGTGGTGCTGCCCGGCGGATCGCCGCGCTCTGCCTTCGGGACGCAATCCATCACCCTGTCAGACAGCACCGTCAACCGCCGCGACGTGCGCCGGCTTCTCGACCGGTGCGGGGCGCAGGACATCGACCCGGCGCTGCAGCTGATGCAGCTTCACCCGCTGCATTACAGCCTTGACGAGATGCGCGGCATCGCCGACCCGACCGGCATGCGCGGTCGCACGCTTTCGGTCGATTTCCTGACCGTATGCGCCACCCGTACAAGCCTCACCAACATCATCGAGGCGCTGGCGATGAACCATCTTGGCGCCGAACGTTTCATTCATGCCGGCTATGCCGCAGGTCTTGCCTGTCTGGGCGACGAGGAGCGCGAGCTTGGCAGCACCGTGATCGACCTTGGTGGCGGCACCTCGTCGGCAGCCATCTTCATGGATGGCAAGCTGATCTATATCGATACAGTACCGGTCGGCGGGCAGCATGTGTCGACGGACATTGCCCGCATCCTGTCGACGCCGCTTGGCGAGGCAGAGCGGCTGAAGGCGGTTCACGGCTCGATCACGCCGGTTGACGCGATGGCCTCTGCCCCCTCCTCGGTGCGCCAGGCGTTAGAGCTTGGCCGGTCTGACAACATCACCCTTCCCGGTCTTGGCGATGTGATCGAAGCTGGCGGCAAGACCATCGAACGCAGTCTTCTGAGTGCCGTGATCAAACCACGGATCGAGGAAATCATCGAACTTCTGATGGACCGGATGCGGGCTGGACGCATGGAATATGCCGCCGGCAACCGCTTCGTCCTGACCGGCGGCGGCAGCCAGATGACCGGCATCGCCGACTTCTGCGCCCAGCTTGCCAGTCGCAACGTCATTCTTGGCCAGCCAGCGGGCATCAGCAACCTCGCGGTCGAGGAAACAAGCCGGTCAAGCGCCGCCGCCATCGGTGCCCTCATCCATGTCAGCAGGCTGAGCGAGGATGATCCGGCAGAACGACAGACCAGAACCCTGCCACACGGGCCGATGGAACGGCTTGGTGCCTGGTTCCGGGACAATTTGTGAGACAGGAGCACATCCATGCGACTTTGTTTAGGTGACTTCAGGCCAATGCATTTTTCACGTCTATCCAAGGGACCGATTCTCGTAGTCGGGGCGACCGGTCCTTCACAATCCCCGCATTCAGCAGCTGCCGGGCCATGTGCTGTCCCGGCAAAGGCAGCCACATGCTCAACCACCGCAGAAGGGAGTCAATCATGACCATCAATCTGTCCGTTCCTCAAACCATGCAGGAACTGCGTCCGCGCATCACCGTTGTCGGTGTTGGCGGCGCCGGCGGCAATGCCGTCAACAACATGATCAATGCCGACCTTGACGGGGTTGATTTCCTCGTTGCGAACACCGATGGACAGGCGCTTGCGCATTCTCTTGCCAGCCGCAAGATCCAGCTTGGCACGGCGGTTACGCAGGGACTTGGTGCCGGCTCGAAGCCGGACGTCGGGCGCGCTGCCGCCGAAGAGAGCATCGAAGCCGTGATGAGCGAGCTTGCCGATTGCAACATGGTGTTCATCACCGCCGGCATGGGCGGCGGCACCGGCACCGGTGCGGCACCCGTGATCGCCCGCGCTGCCCGCGAGCGTGGCATCCTGACCGTCGGTGTGGTGACCAAGCCCTTCGACTTTGAGGGACAGCGCCGCATGGGACAGGCCGAAGCCGGGATCGAGGAGATGCAGTCCTTTGTCGATACCCTGATCGTCATCCCGAACCAGAACCTGTTCCGTCTGGCGAATGAGCGCACCACATTTGCCGACGCCTTCCACATGGCGGATACGGTGTTGCACCAGGGTGTTGCCGGCGTGACCGATCTGATGATCAAGCCTGGCCAGATCAATCTCGACTTCGCCGATATCCGCGCGGTGATGAGCGAGATGGGCAAGGCAATGATGGGCACCGGTGAGGCATCCGGCGAAGGCCGGGCCACACAGGCTGCAGAGGCTGCGATCAACAACCCGCTTCTGGATGACATCTCGATGAATGGCGCCCGCGCTGTCCTGATCAATGTCACCGGCGGCATGGACATGACCCTGTTCGAGGTTGATGAGGCAGCCAACCGGATCCGTCGCGAGATCGACGCCGACTCGGTGATCATCTTCGGATCGACATTCGATGAGAAGCTCGACGGGGTGATGCGGGTCTCGATTGTTGCCACAGGTATCGAAGCTGCCGGGGCACGTCGCGAGACACCGACCTTCAT
>NTKV01000036.1 GCA_002457745.1 SAR116 cluster bacterium MED-G06
TATGGTCGCGCCATCCACTTCTAAGGTGCCCGGGCATGGTTACCCGTGCTAGGACACCCATCTGAGGACTGAGGGGCCGGTAAAAACGAATGCCGCAGGTCAATACAAGCAAAGGCGCCGAGCGCCACCCCGAAAAACGCCGTAATCCGGACCGGCCGCAGCCGCGTCGCCCGGACTGGCTTCGGGTCAAAGCACCTGTTTCAGCCGAATATGGCGCGACGCGGGCGCTGATGCGCGAGCATAATCTTGTCACCGTCTGTGAAGAGGCGGCCTGCCCGAATATCGGTGAATGCTGGGCGCAGAAACACGCCACCATGATGATTCTGGGGTCGGTCTGCACCCGCGCCTGCGCGTTCTGCAATGTCGCCACCGGGCGTCCCGACCTTCTCGACCCGCATGAGCCGCAGCATGTCGGCGAAGCGGTGGCCAAGCTCGGTCTTCGCCATGTGGTCATCACCTCGGTCGATCGCGACGATCTGGATGATGGCGGGGCAGACCATTTCGCCCAGACCATCCGGGCCATCCGTGCGGAGTCGCCGGGCACCACGGTCGAAATCCTGACACCTGACTTCCTGCGCAAGGATGGCGCTCTCGAGATCGTTGTCGAGGCCCGTCCCGATGTGTTCAATCACAATATGGAGACGGTGCCGCGGCTCTATCCCTCGATCCGGCCCGGCGCGCGGTACTTCCATTCGCTGTCGATCCTGCAGCAGGTGAAAAAGCTCGACCCGTCGATCTTCACCAAATCCGGCATCATGGTCGGGCTTGGCGAGAGCGACGAGGAGGTCGGTCAGCTGATGGATGACCTTCGCAGCGCAGACGTCGATTTCATGACCATTGGCCAGTACCTTCAACCGACACCGAAACATGCGCCGGTCGACAGGTTCGTCGAGCCCACCATTTTTGAAAGCTATGCCAAGCTTGGCCGCGCCAAGGGCTTCCTTCTGATGTCCTCGACGCCGCTTACACGTTCCTCATACCATGCTGATGCCGATTTTGCCGCGCTGCAGGACGCGCGCAACGCATCGCTCGGGGCGACCGCATGACTGTGCATGCCGAAAAGCGGGTGGTGCCACACCGGCCGGAAGAGCTGTATGCCCTTGTTGCCGATGTGCGCCGCTATCCCGAGTTCCTGCCTTGGTGCATGGCTGCCCGCATCCGCGAACAGGATGAGCGTGCCCTCAGCGCCGATCTGATCATCGGATTTCAGATGTTCCGAGAGCGCTTTACATCTCACGTTGAGCTCAGTCCGGAAACGCTTGAAATTAATGTAAGATATGCTGAAGGCCCATTTCGCTATCTGAGCAACAGCTGGCGGTTCCTGCCGCACAAGGACGGGTGCGAGATCGATTTCTATGTCGATTTCGAGTTCAATTCACGGTTGCTGCAATCCGTGATCGAGACGCTGTTCACCGAGGCCGTGCGCCGCATGGTGAAGGCATTCGAGGAACGGGCCGATGCTCTCTATGGGCGTCCGCCGGCACAGATCAGCGGCCAGAGCGTCACACAATCCTGAACCGGCCCACTGGCCCACCAGCCTACCCGCCCACCGGGGGTGAGCCCGGTGCAGTCAGCTGGCAAGACCTTGCAGAAGCAATCTCATCGCTGTCTCGACGGCATCTGTGCGGACCGCTGCTCTGTCACCGTCGAACTGGCATTTCAGCGTGGTGACATCGGCGCCGCGCACCGCCAGCCCGAACCAGACGAGACCGACAGGTTTCTCGGCGCTGCCGCCCCCCGGGCCGGCAATGCCTGTAATCGCCACAGCCAGCTGGCAGGATGGGGTTGCGGCCAGGGCACCTGCCGCCATTTCGGCAGCGGTGTCTGCGGACACTGCACCATGTGCCGCAAGGGTGGTCTCGGCCACGCCAAGAAGGTCGGTTTTCGCCGCATTGCTGTAAGTTACGAAGCCGCGGTCAAGAACCGCCGAAGCGCCGGTGATGTCGGTGAGCGCGGCCGCCACCATGCCGCCGGTGCAGGATTCGGCGACGGTGAGCATTTTCCCGCGGCTGGCGGCGTCGGCGATCACCTGTGCGGCCAATGCCGCATAGCGGGGGTGCGATGCGTCGGTCATGCCATGCCTGCCAGCACAAGTTGCGCCAGATAGAGGCAAACCGCTGCCAGCACGCCGGCAACGATGTCATCCGCCATGACACCAAACCCGCCGGGGAAACCCTCGGCCATCTTTACCGGACCCGGTTTCGTGATGTCGAACAAGCGGAACAGGCAGAAGGCGGCAAGCCACCAGCGCCAGTCCAGGGGCACGACAAGAAGCGCGATCCATTGGCCGGCCACCTCGTCGATGACGATTTCCTTGGCATCCTTCCGTCCGGTGACCGTCTCGAAGAGGCTCGCCGCGCGGATGCCGAGAATGCAGACAATGACGGTGGCGAGTTCAAGGCTCCAGCCCCCGATCATGGCAAGCCCGGCCGCTGGCAGAAGCGCTGCCGCCGACCCCCAACTGCCGGGGGCAGGGCGCATATGGCCAACCGGTCCACATGTCGCCAGCATCATCCATAAGCGCTGCTGTGCCGGGGTTTGTGTCATCGCTTCGCCTCGCTTACCCGGGGTGGTCGTTTGCAAAGGCAAGCGTCGCGGTGGCCTGGGCTGCGATACCTTCACCGCGCCCGGTGAACCCCAGCTTTTCAGATGTTGTGGCTTTTACCGCGACACGGCTGGTGTCTATGCCTGCCAGGCTGGCTATGCGCTGCCGCATGGCATCGCGGTGCGGGCCGATCTTGGGTGCCTCGCAGATCAGCGTCAGGTCAAGGTGCAGGATCACCGCCCCATGCGCAGCGCAGCGCTCCCGCGCAAACTCCAGAAACTGGCCACTTTCGGCGTCTTTCCAGCGGGCCTCGGACGGCGGGAAATGCGATCCGATGTCACCATCGGCGAGGGCCCCGAAAATCGCGTCACACAGCGCGTGAAGCCCGACATCCCCGTCCGAATGCGCCGCCAGTCCGCGCTCATGCGGGATTTCGATGCCACCGAGGATGACCGGCCCGGGGGCGTCACCGAATCTGTGAACATCAAAGCCGTTGCCGGTGCGGATGTCGGGAATAGGGACGTCATGCGGCATAGTTGGGTCTCCTGTGCCGGAGGTGCCGGAGGTAAGGGCCGTCAGAATGGCAAAATCGGCAGGACTGGTCAGCTTGAGAAGCCGCTCATCACCCGGCACCGCAGCGATTCTGTCTCCGGCGGCCTCAAACAGCAGGATATCATCAGTGATCTCCACCGTCTGCTCATGCGCCTGATGAAGGGCTGCGATCCTGTCGCGCCGAAAGATCTGCGGCGTCTGCGCCCGTCCCAGCCCGTCCCGCGCTGTTGTGCCGGTCACCTGGCCGGCGTGAAGCTGTTTCAGCGTATCGACAACCGGAAGCACCGGGAGAGCTGCCTCTGCCCCGCCGTCAATCGCCGCGATCAGCGCGGTGATCATGTCAAGCTCGAGGCAGGGCCGCGCTGCATCATGGATGGCGACAAGCTCGATCGCGTCACCCTTTACCGCTGCCAGTCCGGCGCTGACCGAATCCTGGCGCCTGGCACCACCAGGGCAAATCCGCAGGCGTGGATCATCCGCAAGCCTGCCAAGCGCGTTGCGGGCTGTCTGTTCGCGGCCTTCCGCCACCACCACCACCAGCCGCGCCGTTGCCGGATGCGCCAGAAAGGCTGCCGCGGAATGCGCCAGCACCGGCTGTCCGGCGAAATCGCGAAACTGTTTTTCCAGCCCGTCGCCCATGCGGCTGCCGCCACCAGCGGCGACTATCACCGCGGCGAGGCGCTGTGGGGGTGAGAATGCTGGTGCTGCTGTCATCGCTTTCTTATCCCCAAACAAATGGGCGAAGTCCATGATTATTGGCACATCTTTGCAGAAAGGCATCTGTGCGAAAGGGCTGGCAAAACTGCCTTCTTTTGGTGCAATATGCCCGAAATTTCAGCAGCCGGCAGCAGCAGCCATGCTGGCGCCTAACCCTTGCATGACCTGGCGGGCATCCGATGACCCTTTCCATCGCTGGCATTTCCGTACCGCATGCCGCCATCCTGGCACCGATGTCCGGGGTGACGGATATGCCGTTCCGCCGCGCTGTACGCCGCGCTGGCGGTGGGCTTGTCGTCACCGAAATGGTGGCAAGCGCTGCCATTCTGCGCGAGGTGAAGTCGGAAATGCGCAAGCTTCGCACGGATACTGTGAGCGAAGTTCCGCTGTCGGTGCAGCTTGCCGGATGGGACCCGCAGATCATGGCTGATGCCGCGCGGATCGCCGCTGACCTTGGCGCCACCTTCATCGACATCAATATGGGGTGTCCGGCGAAAAAGGTCACAGGACGGCTCTCCGGGTCGGCCCTGATGCGTGACGAGCCGCTGGCAGGTGCCATTCTGGAGGCTGTCAGCAAGGCGGTCGATGTACCGGTGACCCTGAAGATGCGGCTTGGATGGGATGATCACAGCCTGAATGCGCCAGCCATCGCCAGGCGCGCCGCGGATGCCGGCATCGCCATGCTGGCCGTGCATGGCCGTACCAGGTGCCAGATGTATAACGGCTCTGCCAACTGGGCTGCCGTTCGCGAGGTTGTCGAGGACGTGGATCTGCCGGTGATCGTCAATGGCGATATCCGTGACCTGCCTGATGTCAGTGCCGCGATGGCGGCAAGCGGGGCCTCTGGCGTGATGATTGGGCGCGGTGCCCAGGGGCGGCCCTGGCTGCTGGCGCAGGCTGGCGACCTGTTGCGTGGGCGTGCCGTGCGCCCCGATCCCGGCATCGCCGAACGCCACGTCATGATGCAACAGCATCTTGACGACATGCTGACACATTACGGCACGCCGGCGATGCGCCTGGCGCGCAAGCATATTGCCTGGTATGCGCATGGCCTTGCCGGCGCCGCCGAATTGCGGGATATCGCCAACAACACAACCGACGCCAACGCGGTTTTTGCCGCTGTTGAAAATTTCTTTGCCGGATTGCACGAGGCAGAAGCAGCGTGATGGACGAGGTGCTGGCGCAACCCCCCGGCGGCGAGGCAGGCCATATTCTTGCCAGCCTTCCCAACCCGGTGTTTCTTCTCGACAGCGAAGACAGGTTCCTGTTTCTGAACCATGCCGCCGAGATGTTTTTTGATTCCAGTGCTGCGATGCTGAAGGGCACCGCCCTGTCCTTGCAGATTCCCGCTGACTCCAGCCTGCTGGCGCTGCTCGCGCGCTCGCGCTCGCAGATGGCGTCTGTTGCCGATCAGGGCATCGAGGTGGCAAGCCCCCGCATCGGGCTGCGGCTGTTGAATGTGCAGATCGCCCCATTTGCAGACCGCACCGCGCCGGACAGCGGGTCATCCGAACCGTCCGGATCGGGTGAGCGCGCACATGAAGGGCGGATGCTGGTGACACTTCAGGAGCGCGCACTTGCCGAACGGCTTCGCGGCCAGTCGATGTTCCATGGCGCGGCGCGTTCGATTTCATCGATGGCAGCATTGCTGGCGCATGAGGTGAAGAACCCGCTTGCCGGGATCAAGGGCGCGGCCCAGCTTCTGCAGGCCGACCTGTCGCCGGAAAACCAGGAATTCGCCCGCATGATCGTCGAGGAGACCAACCGCGTGACCGCGCTTCTCGACAGGATGGAAGGCTTCGCCGGTGGCGCCCAGACACCGCTTTCGCCTGTCAATATCCATGAAATCCTCGACCATTGCCTGCGGATCTCCGCCGCAAGCTATGGGGACCATTTGACCGTAAAGCGGCGCTATGATCCATCTCTCCCTTCGGTCGAAGGGCATCGCGATCTGCTCATTCAGGCGTTTCTGAATATTGTAAAGAATGCGTTTGAAGCCACTGAAAAAAAGACGGAAATTACTGTTGTTACCTCCTATGCACGGGGGCGTCGGCTGAATGGTGGTGGTGCGGCACGCCTGCATGTCCCGATCCAGGTCGAGGTGATCGACAATGGCCCCGGCATCGTTCCTGAACTTCGCGACAACATCTTCGATCCGTTTGTTTCCGGCAAGAATGGCGGAAGCGGCCTTGGTCTGGCGCTTGTGGCGTCGGTGGTGGCGGATCATGGCGGATTGGTCGAGGTTGACTCAGTGCCGGGTCGAACCGTCTTCCGGATCAATTTCCCGACTGCCGGCAAGGGAGGGGCTGCATGACCGACAAGGCAGCGCACATCCTTGTTGCCGAGGATGACAAGTCGGTTCGGCTTGTTGTGCAGCAGGCATTGGCGCGTCAGGGCTACACCGTACAGTCAAGCGGCACAGCTGCCGGCCTGTGGAAGCTGATCGAGACCGGGCGCGGTGATGTCCTGATTTCGGATATCGCGCTTCCCGATGGCGACGCCCTCGACCTCTTGCCGCGCATTCAGGAACAGCGGCCGGACATGCCGGTAATCGTGATGAGCGCGCGCTCGACGCTGTTGACTGCGGTGAAAGCACAGCAGACAGGCGTGTTCGAATATCTGCCAAAGCCGTTCGAGCTTCGCAGCCTTGTCGAGGCGACAAGCCGCGCGGTCACCAGCATCGGCCAATCGCGTCCTGCGGCGTCGAACCAGACCGGCTTCGAGGAAAGTGGACCACTGGTCGGACGCTCGCGCCCCATGCAGGATATCTTCAAGGCAATGGCGCGCGTGGTCAGCACGGATCTGACCGTGCTGATCACCGGCGAAAGCGGCACCGGCAAGGAACTGGTGGCCCGCGCGCTGCATGATCTGGGATCGCGACGGTCCGGGCCTTTTGTGCCGATCAATATGGCAGCGATCCCGCGCGAGCTGGTGGAGTCCGAGCTGTTTGGCCATGAGAAGGGGGCCTTTGTCGGGGCGGACAGCCAGATGACCGGCAGGTTCGAGCAGGCCGAAGGGGGAAGCCTGTTCCTTGACGAGGTTGGTGACATGCCGCCAGAGGCGCAGACCCGGCTTCTTCGTGTGCTTCAGGATGGTGAATATCTGCCGGTCGGGGCAAACCGGCCGGTAAAGGCGAATGTGCGCATCATCGCGGCAACCAACCACAACCTGCAGCAGTTGATGCAGCAGGGCCTGTTCCGCGAGGACCTGTTCTACAGGCTGAATGTGGTGCCGCTTCGCCTGCCGCCGCTTCGCGAACGAACCGAGGATATTGGCCCGCTGGTCAGTCATTTCCTGAAACAGGCGTCGGCGGGTGGGCTGCCGGCCAAGCGTTTCACCCCCGACGCCATCCGGGCGCTGGCGGACTGGAGCTGGCCGGGCAATGTCCGCGAGCTGGAAAATCTGGTGCGCCGGCTTCAGGTTCTGGTTGGCGAGGACATCATTTCCGCCGAGATGGTCGAAAGCGAACTTGCCGTCGTCCGCCCTGTCGAGGCACCGCCGATCGAGGTGGAAAGCCTGTCGGCATCTGTTGATCAGCATATCAGGCGGTATTTCGGTGCGCTTGATGGTGCCGTGCCGCCGCCAGGCCTCCATGCCCGCATTCTTCGCGAGGTCGAGCATCCGCTGATCGTGGCAACACTCGAGATCACGCGTGGCAATCAGGTCAAGGCTGCTGAAATTCTGGGGATCAACCGCAATACGCTTCGCAAGCGCATTCGCGAGCTTGGCATATGGTCCGGCCGATGACAGCACAGGCCCCCCCGACAAGACGCGGTCTGCTGCTGCGCTTTTCCGAGAACAGGATCGGCTATCTGGCAGTTCTGGCGGCACTGGCCATCGGGGTCTATACCATCTACACGCTGGCGCAGTTCGATCCGGCGCAATCAGACGGCAACCTTCTGTCGGCACTGATCGCCATCGATGTTCTGGCGGTGATCATTGTTGGCGGGTTTGTGATCCGGCAGATCCTGCGGCTATGGACAGAACGCCGCCAGAAAATGGCGGGTTACCAGCTTCACTGGCGCCTAGCCCTGCTGTTTGGCGGGGTGGCGGCGCTGCCAGCGGTGATCACCACCGCCTTTGCCCTGTTTGTCGTGGACTATTCGCTTCGTGGCTGGTTCGCCGAGCGGATTTCGACGGCTGTCACCGGATCGGTGCAGGTGGCGGATGCCTATTTTGAAGAACATTCGAGTTCGATCAGAAGCGATGTCCTGACCATTGCCAATGACGTGAACCGTGAGGCGTTCAAGCTGCTCGACGATCCGAACATGCTGAACCAGTATCTGACCAACCAGACTGTGCTGCGCAATCTGTCGGAGGCCATTATTCTCGACGGCACCGGACAGGTCGTGGCGAAATCGCGTTTCGCCTTTGCTGTGACCTTCACGCGGATCGCCGATGACTGGCTGGAGCAGGCGCGCAATGGCGAGGTGGTGATCCTGCGGGGGGACGAGACCAACAAGCTTCGTGCGACGGTGAAACTGAACAGCTTCGTCGATGCCTATCTGTTTGTCGGACGCTTCATCGACAGGTCGGTGCTCGATGCGGTGGACAGCACCCGGCTGGCTGCGGTCGACTACCAACAGCTCGGAATCCGGCAGCTTGACCTGCAGGTCAGTTTTGCGTTCGTCTTCGGGTTGATATTGTTGCTTCTTCTGATCACCGCCCTGTGGATCGGACTGAACCTCGCCACAGCCATCGTCGAGCCGCTTGGATCGGTCATTTCCGTGGCCGAACAGGTGCGGGGCGGCAATCTGTCGGAACGTGTGCCGGCGGGTCTTGAAGTGGATGAGATTGCAAGACTTGGTATATCATTCAATAACATGCTTGATGAACTTAATAAGTCTCGCGAACAACTTGTCCAGGCCAATAAGCAGATTGACCGGCGACGAGAATTCACCGAGGCGGTGCTTGGCGGCGTGTCGTCCGGCGTCATCGGGCTTGATTCCGACCATAAGGTCACGCTTCCCAACCACACGTCGCGCCAGCTCCTTGATCTTTCCGACACAGACATGATCGGCCGCCGGCTTGAAGATGTTGTTCCGGAGTTTGCCGGCCTTGTGGCCGCCGGCAGCACGCGCCGCCGTAAATTCGCCGAGGACCAGATTATCCTCACCCGCGCCGGGCGCCGTCTCACGCTGCGCGCGCGAATCGCCTCGGAGAAGGTGGATGGACGGGTGATCGGCTATGTTGTCACCTTTGATGATGTCACCGATCTGCTGACAGCGCAGCGCAAGGCGGCCTGGTCCGATGTCGCGCGCCGCATCGCCCACGAAATCAAGAACCCGCTTACCCCGATCCAGCTTGCGGCTGACCGGCTGCGCCGCAAATATCAGCCGGATGACCAGCAGGCCAGCCAGCAGTTCAGCGAGTATCTGTCGATCATCGGGCGGCAGGTTGATGATATCGGCCGGATGGTGGACGAGTTCTCTTCCTTTGCCCGCATGCCGCAGCCGGTGATGAAACCACTGCCGCTTCGCGACCTGGCGCTTGGTCAGGTGGCCCTTCACGAGGCGCAGAATGTCGGCTTCGTGACCGATCTTGATGGGGATTCCGCGGGTGGCATGATCCTTGGAGATGCCGGGCTGCTTCGTCAGGCGCTGACAAACATCATTCAGAACGCACTCGACAGTCTTGGCGAGGCATCCGGCAGCAAACCGGAAATCCGTTTGGCGATGACGGTAAATGATGGTTTTGTCTGCCTCAGCATTTCTGATAATGGGCCCGGGTTCCCCACCATGGATCGCGCGCAACTTCTCGAGCCTTATGTGACAAATCGCGAAAAGGGCACCGGGCTTGGGCTGGCGATCGTCAGCAAGATTGTGCAGGACCATTCTGGTGAACTTGAGCTTCTCGATGCGGATGGCGGCGGGGCCTGCGTGATGGTCAGGTTGCCACAATTTGAACCTCAGGAGCCTGCGGCATGAAGACGGCTGGCGATATTCTGATCGTCGATGACGAGCGCGACATCCGTATGTTGATCGGCGCGACGCTTCGCGATGAGGGGTTCTCGACGATGGAGGCCGCCTCGGCGATGGAGGCGCGCGACATACTTGCCGCAAAACCGCCGGGTCTCGCCATTCTCGACATCTGGATGCGTGATTCGGACATGGATGGTCTGGAGCTTCTGGAATGGGTGAAGGGCGTCTATCCCGAGCTTCCGGTGCTGATGATTTCCGGCCATGGCACGGTCGAGACCGCTGTCCAGGCTATCCGCAACGGCGCCTATGACTTCATCGAGAAGCCGTTCAAGGAAGACAGGCTGCTGCTGATGGTGCAGCGCGCCCTTGAGGCAAGCCGACTTGAGCGTGAGAATGCCGAGCTTCGCGCCCGCGTCAGCGAGGAGGGAGAGCCCTCGTTGATCGGAATATCGTCTTCGATGAAAAATGTGCGGTCCGCCATCGAGCGTATTGCCCCAACGGCCAGCCGTGTGCTGATCAGCGGGCCCAACGGAAGCGGCAAGGAGCTTGCCGCGCGGTCGATCCATCATCAGTCCGACCGCGGCGATGCGCGGTTCATTGTCGCCAACTGCGCGCGGCTTGGGACCGAGCGTGCCGATGTCGAACTGTTTGGCTCGGAAAATCTCAGCACCAGCCGGCGTATCGTCGGGCTGTTTGAACAGGCCCATAAGGGCACGCTCTATTTTGACGAGATCTGCGATCTGCCGATGGAAACCCAGGGCAAGATCGTACGCGCTGTTACCGAGCAACGGTTTCGCCGGATCGGCGGCAACAAGGAAGTGTCGGTCGATGTGAGGGTGATTTCGGCATCGAGCCGGGATCTGGCTGAAGAAATCAGGGCGGGGCGCCTGCGCGAGGATCTCTATTACCGGCTTGGTGTTGTGCCCCTGACCATGCCGCCGCTGGCCGACCGGCGTGATGACATCCCGCATCTGGCACGGCATTTCGTCGACATGGTGGCGCGGCGCACCGGTCTTTCGCGGGTCAAGCTTGGCGACGAGGTGCTGGCAGCCATGCAGGGCTATCACTGGCCTGGCAATGTACGGCAGATGCTGAACACAATCGAGAACATGGTGATCATGGCACCGCCGGACCGCTCACAGCCTCTTGGGCTTGACCTTCTTCCCGCGGAAATCCAGAACATCTCGCCTGTTTCAGGCAATTCTGATATTGATGCGCTGCTGGCGCTGCCTCTTCGCGAGGCGCGGGAGGCCTTTGAAACGAGTTACATGGCGGCGCAGCTGCAGCGTTTCGACGGCAATGTCTCGCAAATGGCCGGGTTTGTGGGGATGGAGCGCTCGGCCCTGCACCGCAAGCTTCGCTCGCTCGGGGTCGGCCATCAGCAAAAGACCGCATCCGACGGGGATGGGACGACATGAAGATTGTGATCTGTGGCGCCGGGCTTGTCGGTGCTGGTATTGCCTCGCATCTGGCCGAGGAACAGAATGACGTCACCGTCATCGACGCGTCCGAGGAGAAGATCCAGCGTCTCACGGACCAGGTCGACGTCCGGGGGGTTGTTGGCACGGCCTCCTATCCGGATATCCTGTCCGAGGCCGGCGCGCGCGATGCCGAACTGCTGATTGCCGTTACCGAATCCGACGAGGTGAATATGGTCGCCTGTCAGGTTGCGCATACCATTTTCAACACGCCGGTAAAGATCGCGCGGATACGCCACCAGCCCTATCTCGACCCGATTTATGGCGATCTCTATTCGCCGGACCAGCTTCCCATCGACCACATTATCTCGCCCGAGGCCGAGGTGTCGGCGGCAGTCAGCAACCAGCTTCGGGTGCCGGGGGCGTTTGATGTCAAGGACATGTGCGACGGCCGGATGAACCTTGTCGGGGTGCAATGCACCGAGGAAAGCCCGGTTATCGATACGCCCATCCGGCATCTGACCAACCTGTTTCCCGACCTGTCGATGACGATTCTGGCGATCATCCGCGATGGCAAGCTGTCGCTGCCGCGAGATGGGGCCGAGATGATGAAGCCCGGCGACCGGGTCTATTTCGTCTGTGACTCGACGCATCTGTCGCGGGCGATGGCGGCCTTCGCGCATGAAGAGCCTGAAGCACGCTCGGTGGTGATTGCCGGCGGCGGCGCCATCGGCCAGATGCTGGCCACCGAAATCGAATCCAACTTCCAGAATACCAAGGTCCAGATTATCGAGCGTGACGCCGCGCGCGCCCGTTTCCTTGCCGAGAATCTGCGCGACACCGGCATTTTCAACGGCGACGCGCTGGACAGCAATATTCTGGCGGAAGCCGGCGTCAACATCACCGAAACCTTTGTTTCGGTAACCGATGATGACGAGGTGAATATTCTGTCGGCGCTGCTGGCGAAGCGAAATGGCGCGGCCCATGCGGTGGCGCTGGTGAATATTCCGGGATTCATCCCGCTGGTTGCAGCGCTTGGCGTGGACGCGGTGATCAGCCCGTCGCAGATCACGGTGTCGTCCATCCTTGAACATGTGCGGCGCGGCCGGATCCGCGATGTCCATGCCGTGATCGAGGATCTTGGCGAGGTGATCGAGGCTGAAGCCCTGCCATCGTCGCAGCTTGTCGGCAAATCGCTTCGCGAGGCAAAGGTGCCAAAGGGGGTTGCCATCGGCGGCATCCTGCGAGATGACAGGGTCATTCCTGCCCGGGGTGACACCGTCATCGAGGCTGGTGACACGGTGGCCATCTTTGCGGCGCGCGGGCGGATTCCGCAGGTCGAGAAACTGCTGTCGGTTCGCCTCGATTTCTTCTGATCAGGATTTTCCGTCGACCGACGTCCCCTTGCGGCATTGTCTCGCAGGCGGCAAGCGGCTACTGTGTGATGAGGAGGACCATGAATGGCCAACGATAAGAGCCGAAACCTTCAGGAACTGTTTCTAAACAACGTCCGCAAGTCGCACGCGTCAGTGACCGTGTTTCTGGTTAACGGGGTGAAGCTTCAGGGCATCATCACCTGGTTCGACAATTTCTCGATCCTGCTGAAGCGCGACCAGCATGTGCAGCTTGTCTACAAACATGCGATTTCGACCATCATGCCGATGACTCCGATCCAGCTCCAGGAGCTGGATGGCGAGGACCCGGATGCGGTTGATGAGAGCTGACAGCATCTAGTCCTGATGCCGACATGATGGATGATCTTGCCACCAGCGTCGCCACCCTTTTGCGAGAGGCGGCCACCTCTTTCATTTTGCCGCGTTTCGGACGCCTCGCAGACAGCGACATCGAGTCGAAAAGTTCTCCGACCGATCTGGTGACGGTGGCGGATCGTGAAGCTGAAGCATGGCTTACGCCGCGCCTTTCCAGCCTCGTTGATGCGGTGGTGATCGGCGAGGAGGCGTGTGCCGCTACGCCGTCCCTTCGCAGCCGTGCCAGCGAGAGCCTTGCCTGGACGCTTGATCCGGTGGACGGGACCAGCAATTTTGTCAAAGGCAATGAGCGTTTCTGCAGCATGGTCTCGCTTCTCGAAGACGGGGTGCCGGTGCGAAGCTGGATCTGGCTGCCGCTGGCGGAAGAGTTGTATTATGCCGAGGCCGGACAGGGGGCGTCCTGTTCCTCTTTGGCAGATGGGCGCGTGACCGGGCTGAAGCTTGATGAAGGCGGATTGGCTCTTGACGAGATGAAGGGGGGTGCCAGCATCAGGGATGTTGCCGAACCTGCCAGGACGCAGATGCGGGACAAGCTCCGTGCCTTGCCGGGGCGCTGGTTTCCGGGAAGCGCCGGTATTCTGGGAACGGCCATTGCCAGCGGCACCCAGAACTTCCTGTTTCACGCCACCTGTACGCCATGGGATCACGCCCCGGTTGATCTTTTGTGTCGCGAGGCCGGCGGTCATGTCGGCATGATCAATGACGGTGCGCGGTACAACGCTGCCATGCCTGGCGGGATACTTGTGGCGTCCTGCCACCCCAGCTGGCAGCAGCTCAGCGATTATCTGACCTGACGCGGGGGTGACAGGGACCTCGGCCTACTCAGTCTTGTGGCTTTCGGTCTTGGCGTCCTGCCAGAGTGCTTCCATGTCGTCAAGCGACATATCGTTGATGTTTTTTCCATATTTTTCAGCCTGTTTTTCAATATACCTAAAACGAGACTCGAATTTTGAATTGCAGCCCATAAGTGCCGTTTCCGGATCAACTCCGGCGCGCCGCGCCAGGTTCACAGCCACAAACAACACGTCTCCAACCTCGTCTTCGATCCGCGCCTGATCGACCGGATCACGGGTGGTTTCGGCGCGAAGTTCCGCTGTTTCCTCATGGAGCTTGGCGATGATGTCATCGATGTTGATCCAGTCAAAACCGACACGAGCGGCGCGTTTCTGGAGTTTCAGGGCGCGAAGCATCGGTGGCAGTCCGGCAGCAACATCGTCAAGAATGCCCGTATGCCCCTTGCGGGCCCGTTCCTCAGCCTTGATGGCTTCCCAGCGGCCGCTCTGGTCTGCCAGCTGTGGCCGGCCATCATCACCGAAGACATGAGGGTGGCGGTCCACCATCTTGTCCGAAATGCTGCGCGCCACATCGGCAAGCGAAAACAGCCCGGCCTCCTCGGCGATGCGGGCCTGGAAGACAACCTGAAGAAGAAGGTCGCCCAGCTCGTCGCGGATATCGTCGGCATCGCCGCGTTGCACGGCATCCGCCACCTCATAGGCTTCCTCGATGGTGTAGGGCGCGATGCTGGCGAAATCCTGTTCCACATCCCACGGGCAGCCCGTCTCTGGATCACGGAGCTGGCGCATGATCCCGATGATCCTGTCGAGTTGCCGCTGGGTCTCGTCGCTGGCGGCTGTCGGGGCTTCGGTGCGCGAAGAACGGCTCATGACATGATGATCCTTGATGGTGATCCAGAGCGGGCGGCGAGACTCGCATTCTGACGACTTTGCCAACCTGCGGCAAGGCGCGACACCAGCATCGCCCAGCATACCGGAGATCAAGTCTGCACAGCCCCTTGCGCGAAACCCTGTTTCTCACCATTATCAACGCCGTAACCCGTCGCCGCGAGGATCCCGCATGTCCATCGAAAACAGCCCCCAACAGGTAAAGCGCCCCGGGGTGTTCGGCCGTCTGCGTTCCTGGTTTTTCACGGGGCTTCTGGTTACCGCGCCAATTTTGCTGACTGTCTACATCACCTGGTGGGCAATCCAGCTGATTGACGGTCAGGTGGCCGGCATTCTTCCTGGGTTCGACCAGCTTCGGTTTGCCAATGTGCCCGGCGTGGGGCTTGTCATCGGGGTGCTGCTGATCACTGTGATTGGTGCCATTGCGGCAGGGTTTCTTGGCCGCTGGATTATCAAGCTTGGCGAATCCATCCTCAACAGAATGCCGGTGGTGCGCACGATCTATGGCGCCAGCAAGCAGATTCTGGAGACGGTGATCTCGACCCAGTCGGATGCCTTCCGCGAAGTGGTGCTTGTCGAATATCCACGCCGTGATCTGTGGGTCATTGGCTTTGTGACAGGCGGAACCAAGGGCGAGGTGGCGCGACGTGTCGATATCGACATGGTGAATGTGTTTGTGCCGACCACGCCGAACCCGACCTCCGGGTTCCTGTTGTTCTGTCCGCGCAATGACGTGATCTTCATGGAGATGTCGGTCGAGGATGCGGTGAAGCTCGTGGTTTCCGGGGGTATTGTCACGCCGCCCGACGAAAAAGCCCCGAAGAAGGTGGCAAGCAAGACAGCCCCATCAAAGAAAGCCCCGGCAAAGAAAGCCCCGGCGAAGAAGGCCGCGGCAAAGAAAGCCCCGGCAAAGAAAGCCCCGGCAAAGAGAGCTCCGTCAAGGAAAGCTCCGTCAAAGAAAGCCCCGGCCAGCAAGGGCGCGTAGCGCTAGCCGGACGCGAGGAACCTGACAGCGCTGTCGCGCTCGAACAGGCTCAGCAGCAGATCTGTCTGTTTCCGGTCGACGGGCTGATCATCCGGTCCCAGCATTGTGCGGGCTGTCTCGCGGGCCAGGGGAATCAGGTCCTGATGCGCGGCAAGGTCGGCGATGGCGAATTCGGGAACCCCTGACTGCCTCTGACCAAGGAATTCACCCGGGCCGCGAAGCTCCAGATCGCGTTCGGCAATGACAAAGCCGTCATTGGTCTCGCGCATCACTGACAAACGCGATGTCGCTGTATCCGACAGCGGTCCCTGATAGAGAAGCAGGCAGGACGAGGCTTCGTCGCTGCGCCCGACCCGGCCGCGGAGCTGATGAAGCTGTGCGAGGCCGAATCTCTCGGCATGTTCGATGATGATGACGCTTGCCTCCGGCACATCGACGCCGACCTCGACAACAGTGGTCGCCACAAGCAGCTTCGCAGTGCCGTCACGAAACCGCTGCATCGCCGCATCGCGGTCTGCCGCCTTCATCTTGCCATGCGCCAGTGCCACTTCGACATCGGGAAGGGCACGGGCCAGCGCGACCTGCCGGTCCTCGGCGGCGGCCACATCGATCTTTTCCGATTCCTCGACCAGCGGACAGATCCAGTAGGCACGTTTGCCAGCCGCCAGCGCAGCGCGAAGCCTGTCGACCACATCCGAGAGCCGGTCAAGTGGCAGCGCACGTGTGTCGATGGGAAGGCGGCCGGCCGGCTTTTCATCAAGCCGAGAATGATCAAGGTCGCCATAGGCTGTCATGGCCAGTGACCGCGGTATCGGGGTCGCTGTCATCACGATGACATCGACGCCTTCACCTTTCTGCCCGAGCAGAACGCGCTGGCGAACGCCAAACCGGTGCTGTTCATCGACAACGGCCAGGCCAAGATCATCGTAGGTAACGCTCTCGGATATCAGCGCATGCGTTCCGATCACGATCTTGGCGCTGCCGTCGGCAAGCGCGTCCAGCACCGGCTTGCGGGCGGTGCCGCGCCCCTGTCCAAGCAGCAGATGTGCCTCGATCCCCAGCGGTGCCAGAAAGGCATTGATGCTGGCATGATGCTGGCGGGCCAGAACTTCGGTCGGGGCAAGGAGCGCCGCCTGTGACCCGCTTTCAACGGCGTGCAGCATGGCCGCCAGCGCCACCAGTGTCTTGCCAGACCCGACATCGCCCTGCAGCATGCGAAGCATCCGCTTCGGCGATTGCTGGTCGCTACGGATTTCGGCAATGGCGCGGGTCTGTGCCCCGGTCGGGGTAAAGGGAAGCGCGCCCATCAGCGCCGATGTCAGGTTGCCGGTGCCGGCAAAGGCCCGTCCCGGCATGCTGTCGGCGGCGGTGTGCCGGACCAGTGCCAGCGCCAGCTGGTTGGCGAGAAGTTCGTCGAAGGCCAGGCGGCTGCGCGCCGGCGATTGCGGCATCAGGTCAGCAGCATCCTGCGGGGCGTGGACCTTGGTCATCGCGGTGCGGAAATCCGGCCAGCCACGCGCGGCGATCATCTCGCCGGGTATCCATTCCGGCAGCGCGGGAAGGCGGGTCATCGCGCCGTCTATGGCGCGTCGCAAAGCCTTCGGGGTCAAACCGCCGGTGAGAGGGTAGACAGGTTCCAGCTCTGGCATGTCGCTACGGTCTTCCGGGCGGACCACATGGTCGGGATGCGCCATCTGTGGTTTGCCCTGTCGGATCTCGATGCGGCCGCTGACGATCCGCCGCTCTCCGGCGGGAAGCATGCGGCTCACATAATCGTCACGCGCGTGGAAAAAGATGATCTCCAGCCTGCCGCTTTCGTTCTCGGTGATGACGCGCCACGGACGGCGGGTTCCCGGAGGCGGCTTGTCATGCTTGACCACCAGCACCTCGACAGTGGCGATGCTGCCATCGATCACCTCGTCGAGGGCGGGGCGTGCGCGTCGGTCGATCAGGCCGACCGGAAGGTGGCGAAGCAGGTCGATGACATGCGTGCCAATCCTTTTCTCGATGATGCCTGCGAGTTTCGGACCCACGCCAGGCAGCACGGTGGTGGCGGCAAACAGGCCAAAAATCTCGGTGGGACGTTTCGGATGCATGGCAGTCGCTGTTCAGGGCCGGGAGCGGACCAGATTACCCGAAAGCTGGCGTGATGACAAAATCGTCACCTGCCAACCTTGTGGCCATCGCGCGACCTGTTGTCCCCGGGCGCCACAAATCCTTTGCTTTGGCAGACATCGCGCCGCATATTGCGCGGCACGCGGCGGCCCAAGCGGCTGCGGGGCATCAGGAAAGATCTGGATATGGATGAAAACCGCGACACCAGGCTGCGCCGTCTGGTCTATCAGTCAAGTTACACCGGGATGAAGGAAACCGATCTGCTCCTTGGCCGGTTTTCCGCGCTGCATCTTGCCGGGCTGAGCGATGCCGAACTTGATCAGTATGAGGCCTTGCTTGAGGCTGGAGATGATCGCATCTATGCCTGGGTGGTGGCTGGCGAGCCGGCACCGGAGGTTCATGACAACCGTGTTCTCGATTTGATAAAAGAATTTAAAAACGACTGACAAGTGTCAAAATTTATTCATAAAACAAAACTGGAGTCTTCTGTCTGGGGTGTCCCGGACGGCGTGTCCATGCTGGCCGTCAGCTCCTGGCTGGCAGCGGGTGAACGGCTTGTCTTCGTGGCGCGCGATGATGCCCGCATGATCGCCATGCGGGATGCCATGGCACATCTGGCCCCCGCGGTGGCTACGCGGGTGTTCCCGGCCTGGGACTGTCTTCCCTTTGACCGGCTGTCGCCGCAGGGCGCGCTGGTTGGGCAACGGGTGGAAACCCTGGCCTGGCTTGCCGATGACGGCGGAAAGATGAAAGGCGACGGGGATGGCCCGGCGCTTCTGCTGACAACGGTGAACGCGATCCTGCAGCGGGTACCGCAAGCCGGTTACTTCGAGTCTCGCTCGAAGGTTCTGGCAGCCGGGGATGCCACCGGGCCAGCGCGCCTCTGCGATTTTCTGACAGGACAGGGATATCTTCGCACCGATACGGTCCGCGAAACAGGTGAATTCGCGCTTCGCGGTGGCATCCTCGATATCTTTCCGCCAGGGCAGGAGATGCCGGTCCGCCTTGATTTCTTCGGCGATGAGCTGGAAACAATCCGCGGCTTTGATGCCGCGACCCAGCGTGGCGGGGCGTCCATGGACCGCCTTGTGTTGCGCCCGGTGGCGGAATTCCAGCTGGACGAGGCTGCGGTGGAACGCTTCCGCACCGGCTACCGCGCGGCTTTCGGCGCGTTGGCAAGCCGTGATGCGCTTTATGAGTCTGTTTCCGCTGCCCGCATGCATCCCGGGATGGAACATTGGCTGCCGCTTTTCCATGAGGAGCTCGGGCTGTTGACGGATTACTGCCCGCACTGGCGGATGGTTCTCGACCATGAGGCGGATGCCGCGATCAGCGCCCGCTATGCCCAGATCAATGATTTCTATGGTGCGCGGCAAGAGCCGGGAGATGGAAATCCCGGGGATGATGGTCCCAAGGGTGATGAGTCCGGGATGGCCTATCGGCCGCTGCCGCCCGACCGGCTGTACCCGTCTGAAGCGGAGAGCAAGGCGTTTCTGGACACATCGGTCCGGTTGATGCCCTTTGCGTCACCGGATGAGGGTGAGGGCAATGACGCGG
>NTKV01000037.1 GCA_002457745.1 SAR116 cluster bacterium MED-G06
AGCTTCGGATAGACTGCCCCGATACCGAGAAATTCGCCGTGATGGACAGGATCCGCGAGCATGTATTCGCATCGCACAATCCGGATGATGTGAATGTGATTGACGGGGTTCGGGTGCGTGCCAGCCGCGGGTGGTGGCTGATCCGCGCGTCCAACACCGAAGCAGCGCTTGTTGCTCGTGCGGAAGCCGAGGATAAGGCCGCGCTCGACGGGCTTGTCGGGGACATCGAGGCAGCCCTTGGTGCCGCCGGGCTCGCCTGGGTGCGTCCCTGATCCCCCGTTACGCTCCACCGGTTACCCTCTGCCGGTTACCCTCTGCCAGCCACCTTCTGCCAGCCACCTTCTGCCAGCCACCCTCTGCCGGTCATGCGGATGATGTCTCGAAGTGACGCATGCAGGGCGAATTCTGGTGGATGACGCTTGGCAAGGGCGGATGCAAACCGTATGGTGCGGCGTTGATCCCCCAGCCTACGACCCGCCTTGGAGAACACCATGCCCGACTACGTTTCGCGCGGACAGCTTTCCGTCGCAACGGAGCTTGCCGATTTTGTCGATCACGACCTTCTGAACGGTTCGGGCATCGCACCGGCTGATTTCTGGGCCGGCTTCGATGCCGCTGTTCATGACCTTGCGCCCCGTAACCGTGCGCTTCTTGATCTGCGCGCAGACATGCAGGCAAAGATCGATGCCTGGCTTCGCGACAATGCGTCAGCGGGAATCGACAGCGGCGCCTATACCGCCTTTCTGCGTGAGATCGGCTATCTCGTTGACGAGGGTCCCGATTTCACCATCGACACCGTCAATGTCGATCCGGAGATCGCCAGCATCGCAGGCCCGCAACTTGTTGTGCCGATCACCAATGCCCGCTATGCGCTGAACGCAGCCAACGCCAGATATGGCAGCCTCTATGATGCTTTCTATGGCACTGACGCCATTCCGGCAGAAGCGGCGCCGATGAAGGGTTATGATGCCGCACGCGGTGCCAAGGTGATTGCCAGGGTACGCGAATTCTTTGATGAGACCCTGCCGCTTGCCATGGGAAGTTGGCGCGATGTCACCGGCCTCGCCGTGGCAGATGGTCAGCTTGTCGCCAGCATGGAGGCCGGGAAAACAGGTCTGGCAGATGCCGGCACCTTTGCCGGATATGACGGCGACGCCGGCGCACCGGACATGGTCGTGCTGCGCCACCATGGGCTGCATCTTCTGATCAAGGTGGACCACACCGGCGTGATTGGCCGTGACGACAAGGCCGGGATCAACGACGTCATCGCCGAATCCGCAATGTCGAGCATCATGGATTGCGAGGATTCCGTGGCCTGTGTGGATGCCGAGGACAAGGTCCTTGCCTATCGCAACTGGCTTGGCCTGATGGACGGCACGCTAGAAGAAAGCTTCGAGAAAGGTGGCCGCACCGTCACCCGCAAGCTTGCCGCCGATATCGGCTACACCGCCGCCGACGGGTCGGATGCCAGCCTGAAGGCGCGCGCGCTGATGCTGGTCCGCAATGTTGGCCACCTGATGACCAACCCGGCGATACATCTTGCCGATGGCAGCGAGATTCCCGAGGGAATCATGGATGCCTTCATGACCGTCGCCGGCGCGCTTGCCGACCTGAAACGCGGCCAGAATTCCGCTGCCGGATCGGTCTATATCGTCAAGCCGAAAATGCACGGCCCCGAGGAAGTGGCCTTTGCCACCGAGATCTTTGCCGCGGTGGAGCGGACACTTGGCCTTGCCGAGAACACCATCAAGATCGGCATCATGGACGAGGAACGCCGCACCACGGTGAACCTGAAAGAGTGCATCCGCGCCGCGAAATCGCGTGTGGTCTTCATCAATACAGGCTTCCTTGACCGGACCGGTGACGAGATCCATACCTCGATGGAGGCTGGCCCGATGATCCGCAAGGCGGATATGAAAGGGGCCACCTGGATCGGTGCCTATGAAGACTGGAACGTCGATGTCGGGCTGGCCTGCGGGCTGGCGGGCAAGGCGCAGATCGGCAAGGGCATGTGGGCGATGCCGGACCGTATGGCAGATATGATGGAGCAGAAGATCGGCCATCCGATGGCTGGTGCGAACTGTGCCTGGGTGCCGTCTCCGACCGCGGCAACGCTTCACGCGCTGCATTATCACAAGGTGGATGTCGCCGCCCGCCAGGCCGAGATTGCCACCCGCACCCCGGCCAGCCGTGACGACATCCTGTCCGTGCCGGTGGCGGTTCGTCCGAACTGGTCAGAGGATGACATCCGCGCCGAGCTTCGCAACAACGCACAGGGCATTCTGGGATATGTCGTGCGCTGGGTCGATCAGGGTGTCGGCTGTTCCAAGGTGCCTGACATCCATGATGTCGGGCTGATGGAAGACCGTGCCACCCTGCGGATTTCCTCGCAGCATATCGCCAACTGGCTGCACCATGATGTGTGCAGCGCAGATCTGGTGCGCGAGGTGATGCAGGAGATGGCCGGCGTTGTCGACCGTCAGAATGAGGGTGATGCCGCCTATGAACCCATGGCCCCTGATTTCGATGGGTCGGTGGCGTTCCAGGCTGCCTGCGATCTGGTGTTCCGCGGCGGCGAGCAGCCATCGGGTTATACCGAACCGGTGCTTCACGCCCGCCGTCTGGAAAAGAAGGCACAGGATGGCGTTTAACCCCGACCCCTATATCTCGAAGACCCCGGGCTTCCCCAAGGAAGGCATCACCTTCTACGACATAAGCCCGATCCTCGAGGATAGCGAGGTGGTGCGTCTGGCGATGACGGCACTGGCCGATCTGGCCCGTCCGATGCAGCCTGACATCATCGCTGGCGTCGATGCCCGCGGGTTCCTTTTCGCGCTGCCACTGGCGCTGGAGCTTGGATGCGGCATGGTCATGGTGCGCAAGGCCGGCAAGCTTCCCGGCGCGCTGTTCGAACAATCCTATGCGCTTGAATATGGCGAAGCACGTCTGTCGATTCAGGCAAGCCGTCAGCTCCGCGGCAAACGGGTTGTGCTGTGCGACGATCTGCTGGCCACCGGCGGCACGCTGGAAGCCTCGGCGCGTCTTGTCGACCAGTGTGGCGGCATTCTTGCCGGCGCGGTCTGCGTCATCGAACTGACCGGGCTGAAAGGCCGTGACCGGCTTGACTGCCAGGTGGCGGCACTGCAAACCTACGAATTCTGAGGGCCGCGACGAACCGCCGTCGCACCCCAAGAGCCGGAGTGTAGCGATGCGACTGACCCGCCCCCTGATTGCCTGGTCATTCTATGACTGGGCCAGCTCGCCGGTCCCGACGCTTCACACGACCTTCATCTTTTCGGTGTTCTTCGCCACCGCGGTGATGCCTGAGGGTGGCACCGTTGCCTGGGCCTGGATGACCTCGGCAAGCGCGCTGCTGATTGCGCTTCTGGCCCCCCTCCTTGGCCGGCTTGCCGACGGGCGTGGCGCGGCGAAACGCTATCTGGCACTGGCCACCCTGATCGGCGCCGTCACCACAGCCTGTCTTTGGTTTGTGCAGCCGGACCCGTCCTTCGCCATGCTGGCGCTGACCCTGTCGGCGCTGTCGATCCTGGCAATGGAGCTCAGCTTCGTTTTCTATAACGCGATGCTGCCGATGGTGGCTGCTGCGCGGGAATATGGCCGTGCGTCCGGACTGGCCTGGGGGCTTGGCTATCTCGGCGCGATCAGTGCGCTGGTACTGGTGCTGGTGCTGTTCGTTCTGCCTGACAGACCGGCTTTCGGCATTGGCACAGATCAGGCGGCGCATATCCGTGTCACCATGATCTTTGCCGCGCTATGGCTGTGCCTGTTTGCGGCGCCACTGTTCCTGTTCGTCAAGGCCCCGCAGGCGCGTCCCGACCCGGCCCCGTTCGGGGCGCAGCTTCGTGCCAGCCTGGCGGTGGCGATGCGTATACCGGACATGCCGCGGTTTCTGCTGGCACGCATGCTGTTTGCCGACGGGCTGGTGACGCTGTTCGCCTTTGGCGGGATCTATGCTGCCACCGTCTTCGGGTTTTCCCAGACCAAGGTGCTGGTCTTCGGCATCATCCTGAACATCACCGCCGGTCTTGGCGCTGCCCTTGGCGGCATCGCCGATGACAAGCTGGGGTCGGTAGGGGTGATGCGACTCTGCCTGCTGGCACTTGCCGGGCTTGGCTTGCTTGCGATCCTGGCCCCGAACGAGACGTTGTTCTGGGTGGCAGGCGCGCTTCTCGGCATCTTCATTGGACCGCTGCAATCTTCGGCCCGCGCCTATGTAGCGCGGCGCGCACCGCCAGACCAGCGGGCCAGCCTGTTCGGCCTGATGATGTTTTCCGGAAAGGCGACAAGCTTCGCCGGACCGCTTCTTTACGGCCTGTTGGTCGCAGGCACAGGCAATGAGCGCGCCGGCATGGCGGTTGTCATCCTGATGCTTCTGGCAAGCTTTGCGATGATGCCACGGCGCTAGGCTGTGCCACTCTCGTCAGCGGCCCGCACCTGATCCCGGAAGCTGTCGATCAGCAGGGTCTTGCCGCCACGATCAATGTGCCAGAAAGTCCACCCGTTGCAGGACGGAAGCGCTTGCAGCTTTGCACCAAGGCTGTGAATGGATCCGCTCTCGCTGGCGTCGGTGACAAGGGATCCATCCGCCCGCACCCTTGCCGAGAACCGTCGTCTGGCGTCAAACAACACATCGCCTGGCTGGATCAGTCCACGTTCGATCAGTGATCCGAACGGCACTTTCGGCTTTGCCCGTTTTGGCGCGGTGGCAAGAAGCTCGGGCGAGGCAATGGGGGTCACGCCGTCGATGCGCTGGCGGGCCAGCGCGGCATAGCCGCTGTCCTGCTCGATGCCGATGAAATGGCGACTCAGGCGGCGCGCCACAGCACCAGTGGTGCCGCTGCCAAAAAACGGGTCAAGCACGATGTCGCCACGATTGGTCGAGGCCAGAAGCACCCGCGCCAGCAGCGATTCAGGCTTTTGCGTCGGATGCGCCTTGCGGCCATCGGTTTTCAGCCGTTCGGCACCGGTACAGATCGGCAGCTCCCAGTCAGAGCGCATCTGCACGTCGTCATTCAGCGCCTTCATGGCCTCGTAATTGAAGGTATGGCGGGACTCCTGCGAGCGGGCCGCCCAGATCAGGGTTTCATGCGCATTGGTAAAGCGGCGTCCGCGGAAGTTCGGCATCGGATTGGTCTTGCGCCAGACAACATCATTCAGCATCCAGAAATCCAGATCCTGGATGATCCGGCCAAGCCGATAGATGTTGTGGTAGCTGCCGATCACCCAGAGCGCGCCGTCAGGCTTCAGAATACGGCGTGCCTCGGTCAGCCAGGCGGCAGAGAACTGGTCATAGGCTGCAAAGGAATCAAACTTGTCCCAGTCATCCTCGACGCCAGCAACCGCCGAATGGTCGGGACGCGACAGGTTGCCACCAAGCTGGAGATTGTAGGGGGGATCGGCAAACACCAGGTCCACCGACGCGGTTGGCAGCTTCTTCAGCTCCTCGAGGCAATCCCCCTCGATGACAATATCGGTCTTCAAATCCTTCACTTCACCCACCCGTTTGACCGTCTGAGCGGCCTTTTTTCTACCTGTCTGTCTATCAAAAAGACGAACAATGACCCTTCAAGTCAACCATGCTGGGGGTGCCATGAAGACAGCCACAACATCTGGTATATCCTGGCCCGAAGGGATGGTTATCTTGTAGGGATGGTGGTGCAAGTTTCGTGCCTTTTCTGGCACTTGCAGACGAAATATTAACCTTTGGTGGAAGCTGTGTCGCCGACCGATGCCAGCTGTTCACGCACCGGTGCGAAGCTGCGCCTGTGGTGCGGGGTGACGCCAAATCTGGCCATGGCCTCACGATGCGCCGCTGTGCCGTACCCCATATTCGTCTCCCAGCCATAGCCGGGGTGCGCCGCGGCAAGCGCCGTCATCACCTGGTCGCGTTCATGTTTGGCAATGACCGAGGCGGCGGCGATGCTGAGGCTTCGTGAGTCCCCTTTCACCACGGTCTGAGCCGGCGCTGTCAGACCGCGCGCCATCTGGTTGCCATCAATCAGAAGTTGGGCCACCGCGCCATGGCCTGCCTCACGGATCATGGTGGCAAGTGTGGCGGCGGCGGTGGCCATCGCATCGAGTGTCGCGCGCAGGATGCCGTCGCGGTCAATCACCCCCACCGGAACGCTGACAAGGGCATGAAGATGCGGACCGGATGTCAGGATATGGTGAAAATCAGCACGTTTCCGAGACGACAGTTTTTTTGAATCATCGAGGCCGGGCGGCAGGGCGGCAACAGCGCCCGGATGTAGCCATGCGGCTGCCACAGTGACCGGCCCGGCCCAGGGGCCGCGCCCGGCTTCATCGATACCGATCACCGGTCCGGCAAAGCCCTGCTCAATCGACAGGTCAGGCATTACCCGCCGCGGCGGGTGGTTGCGGATTCGGACAGACGCGGCATGATCTCGACAAAGTTGCAGGGCTTGTGGCGGATATCCAGCTGGTAGCGGAGGATGTCGTCCCAGCCATCCTTGCAGGCGGATGTCGATCCCGGAAGCGCGAACAGATAGGTGCCGCCAGCCACGCCGGCCAGGGCCCGTGACTGCACCGTCGAGGTGCCTATTTTCTGGAAGGACAGCATCCGGAACAGTTCGCCAAAGCCGCCGATTTCCTTTTCGACGACGGCGTCAAACGCCTCGGGCGTGCTGTCGCGGCCGGTGAGACCAGTGCCACCTGTGGTGATCACGACATCGATCTGCGAATCGTCGACCCAGCTCTGCAGCCTTGCGGTGATCTTCGGGACATCGTCGGTGATGATCGCGCGGTCGGCCAGAACATGCCCGTCCTCGGCAATCCGCGAGACCAGAAGGTCGCCAGAACGGTCGTCAGCTTCGGTGCGGGTGTCGGAGACCGTCATCACCGCGATGTTCACCGGCTGGAAGGGAACGGTCATGTCGAGGCGGTCGGTCTGGCGCGCCATGGTGCTCTCCTTGCGGCTGTGGCCCGCTGCGGACAATCCGCATCAGGGCCCGTCGCCAGAGTGTAGCACCGCCGGCGTCGGCATCGACACAAATCGACCCGGCCCCCCCGCGGCAAGCTCGCGCAGCGCCGGCGCGGTCTGGCCAAGCTGCGACCGGTAGAGCGCCAGATTGCTGATCACACTCTTGATGTAATGGCGTGTCTCGCGGGCCGGGATGGATTCGATCAGAAGGAACAGATCATCCTGATGATCGACCTTGCCAAGCCATTTGCGAAGATTGCCCGGGCCCCCGTTATAAGCCGCCAGAAGCCTGACAACCGAGCGGTCGATCAACGGCTCGTCAAGAAGCGAGTTGATATAGGCCTGGCCAATTTCCAGATTACGGCGCGGATTCAGAAGAAGGTGCCGGTCACGGCCACGAAGCGCCCGGTTCTTTGTCACAAACGAAGCTGTGGCTGGCATGATCTGCATCAGACCGGCGGCGCGGGCGCGGCTCTTGGCGCGCGGATTGAAGCCTGATTCCTGCCGCGAGATGGCCCAGACAAGGGCCTGATCCACGGAAAACTCGACGTCATAACGCGGGATCGGATAGATCGCCCCGAGCCAGACCCGGCCACTGTTGCGGCGCAGAAGTTCACCAGCCCGATAAGCCAGCCCGGCCATACCGTAATCAATCGAGAAACGAAGCGCCGATTCCTGCATCTCAGGTGGCATATCCGCCCACAGATAGCGCAGCTCGCGCTCGGCGTCGTTCAGTCTGCCGATCTGCAGCAGCGCGAACAGCCTTGTGCCACCCGGCCGCGAGGCCAGCCACTCAAGAAAGCCGTCATCATAGCGCGGCAGGTCAAAGGACAGATCGAACTCCTGACCAAGGATGTTGCGCGCCATCACGCCATAGAAGCTGTGGAGCTCCTGTGCCGCAATCTCGAGATAACGGACGGCCTCCTGCGGCCTGCCTTCACGCATTTCGAGGCGGTGCGCCCAGAAAGCGGCGGCAGCGCGGAGGTCGGGGAAGACCTCATCCTCGTCCGCCAAGGTGCGGAAAAAGCTCCCGGCAATATCGAATCTGCCGCTGCGCCAGGCTGCCAGACCGCCTGACCAGTAGGCCATATGCGCACCTTCACGGCCAATGCCGATGCCGTGGCGCGCCTGCCGGATGGCTTTGTCATCAACACCAAAAATGAAATAGGCATGCGCAATCTCGCCACGAAGCTGCGCTTCCTCCTGCTTTGTCAGATAGCGTCTGTTGCTGTTGTTCTCGATCACCTCGAGCGCACCGCTTGGCCAGCCACGCCGGATGCTGCGGCGGATTTCACGGGCGACGCGGCGTGTTGTGCGCGGCGAGGCACGTCCTGATGTATAGAGCGGGATCGGTGGACGATAGCTGCTTGCCGTCGCCAGGCCATAGCCGTTCAGATATCCCTTCTTCGGCGCGTTTGGCGCCTTCGCATTGCTTGGCCGGCGTTTCTTTGCCAGCCAGAAGATGCGGCTTGCATCGGGGTGGTCGTTATAACGCTTCAGCCAGCCCGCCAGTTCGCCATAGCTTGACCGCCAGGCTGTCGGGTGGAGATAGCGCTGCGACAGCAGATGACCCTTGAGAAGGGTGTTGTCGAGGCGACCCATCTCGCGGGTGGCCTGCTTCATGCGACCCATTTCCTGAAGATGGAACAGCCGCTGATATTGCTGGACGTCGAAATCGCTCAGGGGCTGTGGCAGAGCCGGAACAACCGCTGACGCCGGCTCCGGAGATGTCACCTGCGAAGATGACGCCTGCAAAGATGACGCCTGCGGGGACGCCACTTCCGAGGCCATCCCAAGGTGCGGCAGACTCCACAGGCCGACCGCGACAACCACAGCTGTAAAGCCTGCTTTAATTTGGAAACCGGGCACCTGACCTACCTGATGCGGTTGCGTTCGGCGGGCACTCTATCCGAGTTTGTCGGCCAGCGCCAACAGATCCGCATAGGCCAGCCGCTTCTGCGCCGGCGAACGGATCAGATAGGAGGGATGAAGGGTCACCATCGCCTGGCGGGTCGTGCCATCACCAGCATCCAGATCATGCCAGCGTCCGCGCAGTTTCAGAATGCCACCAGCCTGGGGAAGCAGGGATTTCGCCGGCGCTCCCCCAAGAAGAAGAAGACGTTCAGGGTTCACAAGCTGGATGTGGCGCAGAAGCCAGGGCGTCAGAAGCGCCATTTCCTCATCCGTCGGCGTGCGGTTACCCGGTGGCCGCCAGGGGATCAGCGTGGTGATATAGGTGTCCGCCCGGCTCAGTCCGATAGAGGCCAGCATCCTGTCGAACAGCTGGCCGGCGGATCCGACCAGAGGCAGGCCCACCCGGTCTTCGTCCCGGCCCGGCACCTCGCCGATCACCATCACCCGTGCCGCCGGATTGCCGTCAGCAAAAATCATGTTGCTTGCCGTGTTCTTCAGCGCACACCCGTCATAATCAGCCATCGCCGTGCGCAGCGCATCAAGACTTTCTATGGCCGTCAGCTCCGGCGGAATGACCGCACCATAGCTGTCTGCAGGGGGCGATACCGGCTGGATGAATGCCGAAGCCGGTGCAGAAGTGGCAGCCGGGGGAGGAGTCTGGACAGGGCGCGATGGGTGCGATGTCTGTTGTGACGGCCCTTGCGCCGGCGCTTGTGCCGGAATCAGGTCGCTGATCGACAGCGATCTGTCATCATCATGGCGATCCAGCAGCACCTCATCGATCCCCATTGCCTCCTGCCAGGCAAGCTGCGCGATCAGTGATCTGCGGTCGGAGAGGTTCGCTGACATGCAAGTTTCCGTCGATTTCCTGATTTCGCCACTGCGCGAAAAAGACAACTATCCTATGGATAGTAGCTACCATATAACCGAAACGTCGATAACAATGAATGTCGCTTCGGACGACTTTCCAGGAGTGGGTGCGAGAATGGAACGTGAAGCAATGGAATTCGATGTCGTGATTGTTGGCGGCGGCCCATCGGGGCTGTCAGCGGCAATCAAGCTGAAACAGCTTGCCGCGGAAGCCGGCCGCGAAATCGAGGTCTGCCTGATCGAGAAGGGAAGCGAAGTTGGCGCCCATATCCTGTCGGGAGCCGTTCTCGAGCCACGCGGCCTGAACGAGCTGATCCCCGACTGGAAGGAGCGCGGCGCACCACTGGACACGCCGGTGACAGCCGACAAGTTCATGTTCCTGACCGAGACCGGATCCTTCCGTCTGCCGACACCGCCGCAGATGAACAATCACGGCAATTACATCATCTCTCTTGGCAATTTCTGCCGCTGGCTTGGTGAGCAGGCAGAGGCGCTTGGCGTCGAGATCTATCCCGGCTTTGCCGCCGCCGAAGTGCTGTATGATGAGTCAGGTGCCGTTTGCGGCATTGCCACCGGCGATATGGGGGTCGGCAAGGATGGCGAGCAGACCGATATGTATATGCGTGGCATGGAGCTTCGCGCGAAACAGACCATTTTTGCCGAAGGGTGCCGTGGGCATCTGACAAAAACGCTGTTCGACAAGTTCGATCTTCGTGAGGGCAAGGACCCGCAGACCTATGCCATCGGCATCAAGGAGCTGTGGGACATCGACCCGGCCAAGGCGAAGCCCGGCACAGCCTGGCATTCGGTCGGCTGGCCGCTGTCCACCGACACCTATGGCGGGTCGTTCCTCTATCATCTGAACGGCAATCAGGTGGCGGTCGGTTATGTTGTCGGGCTGGATTATTCCAATCCGCACCTTTCGCCCTTTGAGGAATTCCAGCGTTTCAAGACGCACCCCGCGGTACGCGATGTGTTCGAGGGCGGACGCCGCGTATCCTACGGCGCGCGGGCGCTGAACGAAGGCGGCTTCCAGTCGATCCCGAAACTGACATTCCCCGGGGGATGTCTTGTCGGCTGCACCGCCGGCTTCCTGAATGTGCCAAAGATCAAAGGCACGCATACCGCGATGAAGTCCGGCATGATCGCCGCCGAAGCCATCTTCGAGTCGCTTCACGAGCTGGAGACAGGCCAACAGCTGGAGACAGGCCACGAGCCGGCAAGCTATGCTGACAAACTTCAGTCTTCCTGGCTGTGGACCGAGCTTTACAAGGTGCGCAACATCCGTCCGGCATTCGCCAGAGGCCTGTGGTTCGGTATGGCGAATGCCGCGATCGACACATATCTCTTCATGGGCCGCGCGCCCTGGACGATGCGTCACCACCCCGACCATACCAATCTGAAAAAGGCATCTGACGCGCCAAGGATCGACTATCCGAAGCCCGACGGGGTGATCAGCTTCGACCGCAATTCCTCGGTCTATCTGTCCGGCACCAACCATGAGGAGAACCAGCCGGCGCATCTGACGCTGAAGGACAGCTCTGTTCCCATCGAACACAACCTTGCACTCTATGACGCGCCGGAGCAGCGCTACTGCCCGGCCGGTGTTTACGAGATTGTCCGCGAGGATGATGGCACCAACCCGCGCCTGCAGATCAACGCGCAGAACTGTGTTCACTGCAAGACTTGTGATATCAAGGACCCAAGCCAGAATATCGTATGGGTCACTCCCGAGGGCGGGGGCGGCCCCAACTACCCGAATATGTAGGCAGGGGAAACATCATGACCGGCCAGATCAACGGTCATACTCGGATCAACGGCCAGGCACGGCGCGGGTCAGCCACCATCATGATGGCTGGCGCGCTTGCGATGTTGTTTCTGTCTGGGTGTGGGGCGACACAGGAAAGCCGCCTGGCGGCATCAGGGTCTCCCGCAGGATCAGCAACCTCGGCCTCCGGAACGGTGGTGGCGCAGCTTGACGAGACATCCTTGTCGTCAACGCCATCGTCAGAATCCGTCCCGCCGCATGACACGGCGACCACGGCGGGTCACTATCTTGCCGCTCGCCAGGCGCTCTATTTCAATGATATGGCGCAGTCCGCCGATTTCTTCCTGCGCACACTGGAAGGGGAAGCCGACGATGTCGCGCTGATTCAGCAGGCCTTCCTGACACAATATTACTATGGCGATATCGAGCGGGCCGCCGCCCTTGGCCGGCAGCTCGAGAGCCTCAATATCGTCGTGCCCCTTGCCGGTGAGCCGGCGACAGCGCTGGCACTTCGCAATGGTGACTGGCCAGCAACACAGGTTCTTGCCGACAGGATCGCCGAGGACAACGCGGCCATGGTCATGGCCGGCCTGATCCAGGCCTGGAGTCTTGTGGCTGTCGGCCAGGGTGATGCTGGCATTTCAAGGCTGCTGGAAGCGGGACGGCTCGCCATTGATGCAGACCGCGGGATGCCGGCCTATTTCCGTCTTCACGCCGCCTTGATGGCGGAAAGGCTTGGCCTTGATGCCGAGGCGCGCCAGCGGGTCATCGGCCTTCATGAAGGTGCGATACCTGCGCATGTCGCCCTGCCGCTGGCAGCTTTCCACGCACGCCAGGGACAATGGGACCTTGCCGAGGACCTCGTCGAGATGCGCCTGTCATCGCAGTTCAACATGGCCGAGGTCATGGGAGGTTTGCGCCGGCAGGCCAACGCGCTGCCGACCATACAGGAGCATATTGCCGACGCCGTTGTGGCGATGGCGCTGGAGGAGCGGGCTGGCAACGGGGCGCAATCTCTGTCGGCGCGGCTGCGGTTCAGCCTGTTCATCAATCCGGGGAACCATTTCGCAAGGCTGCTGCTGGCACAGAACCTCACAGATTACGGACAGTATGACGCTGCTCTCGACAATCTTGGCAAGGTTCCTGACGGGGGCATTTACGGGCAGCTTGCCAGACTGTCGGAGGCATCCGTCTTTGAGGAACAGGGGGATATCGACAGCGCCATTGACCGCATGCAGCTTGTGGTGGCGCGCGACCCTTCAAATTCCTATCTGTTTCACCGCATGGGAGACAGCTATCGCCGTGACAGCCGGTTTGCTGAAAGTCGCGATTCCTATATGAAAGCCATGGCACTTGGCCGCGATACAGGCGGTCTTCATCGCAGCCTTGGCGTATCGCTGGAGCGGCTTGGCGAGTCCGAAGCTGCCGAAACCCATCTTATTCGCGCCATCGAAATCGACCCTGGCGACGCCTATGCGCTCAATTATCTTGGCTATTGGTGGGCCGATGAAGGGCGCAATCTCGATCAGGCCATTGCGATGATCGAGCGTGCTGTCAGTCAACGGCCGACAAGCGGCTTCTTTGTCGATTCTCTGGGCTGGGTGCACTTCAAGCTTGGCGATGCCGCGCGGGCGGTCGGATATCTGGAACGGGCCACCGAGCTGGAGCCGTCCGATCCGGAAATCACCGGCCATCTTGGTGATGCCTACTGGGCGCTGGGGCGGTATGACGAGGCGCGCTACAAATGGAAACTGGCATTGTCTCTCAGCACCGATGAAGAGGAACAGACGATGCTCCGCGGCAGGCTCGAGTCCGGGCTGGCGCCGGAAGACATGCCGGGACACAATAGTTCAGGGGCCGATTAGGCCATGCCGCCTCTCCATGATCCGGCGGATCCCGCTGCCGGTACAGTCACCCTCACCGCGCCAGCGAAGCTGAACCTCAACCTGCGGATCACCGGCCGCCGCGCCGACGGGTACCACCTTCTTGAGTCTGCAGTGGTGTTCACGGCATTCGGGGACAGGATCACCCTTCGCCAGCGGAACAAGCCGGCACCCGGCGGGGACAGGCTCACTGTCACCGGACCGTTCAGTGCTGCAATGCCATCTGTCGAGGCTGACAATATCTGCCTTCGCGCGGTGCAAGCCTTTCGCGATGCGGGGGGTGCCTGCGACCCGCTCGATATCCATCTCGACAAACAGATACCGGCTGGCGCCGGTCTTGGCGGGGGATCGAGCGATGCCGCCGCCATCCTGCGGCACCTCAATCTGGCCAGCGCGGTGCCCCTGTCAGCGGAAAGGCTGGCCACTGTCGCGCTTGGCCTTGGCGCCGATGTTCCGGTCTGTCTTGCCGGCGGGGCGCAGCATATGACCGGCATTGGCGAGTCATTGGTGGCGATCGATCCGGCGCCGACAGGCCATGTGGTGCTGGCAAAGCCCGATATCGCCCTGTCGACGCCCGACGTGTTTGCAAGATTTTCCCGTTCGGATTTTTCTCAGCCTCGCGAACCTGCTGACGGAGCTGACGCCTTGACCCTTGTTGCGCTTGGCAATGATCTGACCGCGGCGGCGGTAGAGCTTGTGCCCGCCATCGCCGCGCTTCTGGCCGCCATCGCCGCCTGTGACGGCCATCAGGCCGCGCAGATGTCAGGAAGCGGGTCTGCCTGTTTTGGTCTGTTCCATGACCTGGCCAGTGCACAGGCCGCCGCACAATCTCTTGAAACTGCCGGTTACTGGGCGGTCGCAACAGAATTCTGAGCGTGCACTCCGGAGACGGAAAGCCGCCAGACACCCCGGTTTCCGGCACGCTGAATAAATTGGCGCAAACAGGGGCGATCAGGCTTGATCACCCCCCTTTTGCTCGTTACATTGCGCGCACCTTGCGCCGGAGGCGTGATTGGGGCGTAGCCAAGTGGTAAGGCATCGGTTTTTGGTATCGTGTATCGTAGGTTCGAATCCTACCGCCCCAGCCAACCTCCCGGGATCCGGTATCCTATAATCCGGCACCCGATATTCCGGTGCTCGATCTTCCGGCACCCGATCTTCCGGCACCCGATCTTCCGGCCAGTCCCCCCTCCACAGGTCGCACAGCGATCTGGCCGGGCCGCACCCTGCCCTGCACCGGATGCCCTGCGCCGGATGCCCTGCGCCGACTGCCCTGTACCGGCTGCCCTCCTCAGGGAACCGATGACAGCGAATAGCCAAGCGTGTTGGTGATGATGATGTTCTTGTTGGAGAGCCGCTTCACCTTCTGGCGCAGCCGGTAGATATGGGTTTCCACCGTATGCGTGCTCAGCCCGTTCTGGAATCCCCAGACCTCGGCAAGAAGCTCTTCCTTCGGAACGCAGTTCGGGTGCGCCCGGTAGAGGTATTTCAGGATTGTCGATTCCTTCTCGGTGAGGATGACCTTGCGGGTCTCGTCAGCCGATTTCAGCAATTTGTTCGCTGGAATGAAACTCAGCCCGCCAATCGAGAACCGCGCCGTGTCCGAGGCCTTGTGCTGCCACAGCTGCGATTTCACCCGCGCCAGCAACTCGCCCATGCGCATCGGCTTTATGACATAGTCATTGGCGCCCGCTTCGAGGCTGGCGATGATGTCCTGCTCCGCATTCTGCCCGGTCAGCATGATGATCGGTTTTGAAAATCCGCGGTCACGAAGCTTGCGACAGATTTCAATGCCGTTGCCGTCGGGAAGCCTGATGTCAAGGATCACCAGATCGGGCAACCTTTCGTCGATCTCGCGAAAGGCCTCGATCAGGTTTTCTGCCTCGAACACCTCGTCAAACCCCTCGGCAGCGAACTGTTCCTTCAGGGTCGCTCGCAGAAAGGGATCATCATCAATTACAAGAATCCTGCCGTTTGGCGCTTGTTCCCAGACAGCATTATTGTCCAGTCCTTGCAATTTCATTGGCCACTCCATAAAAGTGGGCGTCACCCGACCAAGATCGCTAGGTTAACCTGAAACAATGTCTCCGACAAAGCCCGAAGGCCGGGGACACGTGAAACGGGCCATCAGATGAGCCAGACAGATACCAACCGTGCCTACCTGAAGATCGACCGTGTTTGCCAGGAATTACGTCGTGGCGGCATGGTCATGCTTCGCATCGGCACCGGTGCTGCCTGCCTGTTGCGCGCCGCCGAGCTGGCGAGGCCGGATGATCGTACCGAACTGCAACGGCTTGGTGGATCAGGCGCTCTGCTGGTGTTGACACATACCCGCATGGAAAGCCTTGGCCGTGACCTGCCATCAGATTTCTGCAGCGCCAGCCTGCCTGTGCATAATCTGGGCCATGACCAGATCGGGCGTCTTGCCGTGGAACAGCCGTCAGGCGATCTTCTTGATGACTCGATCTCGCTGATGGGCGAACGCCGCGGGTCGCTTGCCGATTATGCGACGCGCCTTCTGCGGATCGCCAAACTGCTTCCGGCAGTGCTTCTGGCACGGGTGTCGAGCCGTGATCCCGGGCAGATGCAGCGTCTGTGCGAAGACAATAGCATCATGCTGATCGAAGGGCGTGACATCGACAGCCATATCGAGGCCGAGGCGCAGTCGCTGCGCATTGCGGCGCGCGCCAGCGTCCCGCTCCGCCTTGCGGAGGATGCCGAGGTTGTGATGTTTCGCGCCGAACTCGGCGGCGATGAGCATTTTGCGGTGATTGTGGGCACCATCGATGCGGACGAGGCGCCCCTCGTCAGGCTTCATTCGCAATGCATCACCGGTGATATTCTCGGCAGCCTGAAATGTGATTGTGGTGATCAGCTGCAGGGAGCGCTTGCCATGATGTCCGAGGCCGGCGGCGGCATCCTGCTCTATCTTGCGCAGGAAGGGCGAAATATCGGCCTTCTCAACAAGATGCGGGCCTATGCGCTTCAGGATAATGGTCTCGACACTGTTGATGCCAACCATGCGCTCGGCTTTGAGATGGATGAGCGCTATTTCATGCCGGCATGCCGTATGCTGGAGGAGCTTGGCGTTCAGCAGCTTCGACTGATCACCAACAATCCCGACAAGATCGCGCAGCTCGAGGCAAGCGGCTTCACGGTCAGGGAGCGTGTGCCACTCAGCACACCCAGCAACAGGCACAATGAACATTACATCGCGACAAAGCGGTCCCGCGCCGGCCATATGAGCGACAGCGAATAAATCAAACGCCCCACGCGATGCGGCTGTTCACCCGTCACGTGCCCCGAAGATTGCTGAGCCGACGCGTACAGAGGTCGCGCCAAATGCCACGGCCTCCTCATAATCGCTGCTCATCCCCATCGACAGATGCGACAGCCCGTTGCGTTGGGCGATGGTGCGCAGCAGCGCGAAATGCATCGCCGGCTCCTCATCCTGCGGCGGGATGCACATCAGACCGATGATGTTCAGCCCGAACTCCGCGCGGCATTGCGCGATGAAAGCATCCGCCTGCTCTGGCAAAACACCTGATTTCTGTGCCTCTTCCCCCGTATTCACCTGCACATAACAGGGAAGGTGCCGGCCCTGCTGGTCCATTTCCTGCCCCAGGATACGCGCCAGTTTTGGCCGGTCGACCACCTCGATCACATCGAACAGCGCCACCGCTTCAGCCGCCTTGTTGGTCTGGAGCGGACCAATCAGATGCAAGGTCAGATCCGGATAGGATTCGCGGCGGTGCTGCCACCGCTGCTGTGCTTCCTGCACACGGTTCTCTCCGAACAACCGGTGACCGGAGGCAAGGGCGGCCTCGATCCGGTCATCCGGCTGGCGTTTGCTGACCGCGACCAGCGCCGGAATGTCCGTATTGCCAGATGCGTGCGCCGTGGCAATCCGCGTGCGCACATCTGTGATATTGGCGGTGATGGCCGTCATCATATCGGCGTCCGGCGCGGCCTGTTGGCTGGTTGTCATGATCTTCGTCTTTCCATGTGGCATCCCTGCACTCCACATAAGCCCGACATGACGGTAACTCAACCCACGACAGGGTTTGACCGTAAAGCAACGCGCCTGTTGCAAAAATACAACATCGATTTCAAAACCCGCACACGACGCTCCTAAAGAAATTGTTAATGAAGCGAATTCTAATAAAGTGCGGATGCGGTCAATGGTGGCCGTGTTCCTTTAAGGGAGATTAATAATGCGTAAGGTTCTTCTTGCGACTACCGCTCTGGTAGCCCTCGGTGGTGTATCCGCCGCTTCGGCCGACATCTCGGTCTCCGCTGCTAACGAATTCAAGTACACCAGCTGGTCTGACAACACTGCCGAAACCGGTGGTGTTAACAAGACCAACTGGAACAACACTACATCCTATAAGATCTCAGCTTCTAAGGTGACTGACAATGGCCTGTCGATGAGCTCTTACGCCCTTCAGGACGGTACTTCCGATGGTTCTTGGAACGACTTTGGCTTTTCGATCACTGGTGACTTCGGTACGGTCGGCTTTGAGGGCTCTGAGTCCGGTGACGCCTTCGCAACGGCGGTTGACGTAACCCCAGATGAGGGCAACTCGATTACCACAGCGACCGCAACAACCACTTCTTACAATTTGCCTGGCGACGAGGCGGTTGACTCTGCCTCAATCTCTTACAAGTCACCGGACATCAGTGGTTTCCAGTTTGCTTTTGGTGCGAAGCCAAACGGTAATTCAGACTCCAGCTCGTTTGGTGCACAGTACTCAATGACTTCGGGAACTACTTCCATTACCGTCAAGTATGCTGCTTCGTCGGCTGGAAAGGCCACTACGGGTGCCGCTGAACTCGAAGCCACTTCCGTGGGCCTGGTCGTCGGTTATGGTGACGCCACTGTGACTTACGCACAGAACACCGAAGAAAATGGCACCTATGACTTCACTGCTGATGCCATCGGTATCACCTACAAGATGTCCGACAGCATTACCTTGTCAGCCTACACGGGTACCACTGACGACGCGAAGGATACCACTCATGAAGTCAAGGACACTGGTCTT
>NTKV01000038.1 GCA_002457745.1 SAR116 cluster bacterium MED-G06
GTGTCGGCAGTTCACGGTGCCGGCATGCACCCTGGTGGATCATTGTGGGTCAACGAGCCACGTGAGCCGGTGAAGACAGGCTTCACACCAACCAACAGGCACAGATAGACCGGGCAGAAGACCGGGCCGAAGACCGTGTAGGGGACAGGACCGAAGACCGTGTAGGGGACCGTGCTGGGGACCGGGCCCCCGGTCAACGCCTCACGTCAGGCAGGGTCTGAGAGTTCCACCCAGACAGGCGTGTGATCCGAAGGTTTTTCCTCGCCGCGCGGCCCTTTGTCGACCCCGGCGCCGACGATCCGGTCAGCGGCTTCAGGCGACAGCATCAGGTGATCGATGCGCACGCCATTGTCCTTTTGCCAGGCACCAGCCTGATAATCCCAGTAGCTGTACATCACCTGGCCCGGATGACAGGCGCGAATGGCATCGGTGTAGCCTGCATATTCAAGCTTCATGAATTCAGCGCGGCTTTCTGGCCGGGTCAGGGCGTCGCCCTCCCATCCTGGCGGATCATAGCAATCGATGTCCTGCGGAATGACGTTGAAGTCACCGGCAAGAATAACCGGCATCTCGCTTGCCAGAAGCTCTGTGGCACGGGCACGCAGCCGTGCCATCCAGGCAATCTTGTAGTCAAATTTCGGGCCGGGGGCCGGGTTGCCATTGGGAAGATAGATGGTGGCAACGCGCACGCCGCCAACCGTCGCCTCCATATAGCGCGCCTGTTCATCCTCGTCATCGCCGGGAAGGCCGCTCAGCGGATCCTCGATCGGCAGACGCGAGGCGATGGCGACACCATTGTAGCTCTTCTGCCCATGAAAGATGACATTCCACCCGATCTCGCCATAGAGGTCTGCGGGAAAGTTCACATCCTGCGTCTTGGTTTCCTGAATCAACAGAACATCACAGCTGTCGGCACGAAGATAGTTCAGGATATGGTCCTGGCGCGCCTTGGCGGAATTCACGTTCCAGCTGGCGATGCGCATAGGTCAGACGGAGAAAGATGTGCCGCAACCGCAGGACGCGGTGGCGTTCGGATTGCTGACGGCAAAATAGGCTCCCATCAGGTCCTGGACGTAATCGAGCTCGGCATTGTCGACAAGTTCGAGCGAGATTTCATCAATCACGACCTCGACATCATGGCTGACGAAGCTGAGGTCATCCTCGGCACGGTCCGTGTCGATGCTGAATTCATATTGAAACCCCGAACAGCCGCCGCCATTCACTGCCACGCGGAAAAAGCTGCCCTGAGGCTCGTTTTCCAGCATCACGGTGATGCGTTTGGCCGCCGCTTCACTCAACGCGAATTGCCCACCTGCAGGCAGGGCTGTGGCGGGACTGGTGCCGACGGTGCTGATCTGGTTGCTCATGCGTTTAATATGATCGCTTGCCGGCCGCAAATCAAGCCGACCGGATGACCGCGCGAGCCTACATCGTGACCGCGCATCTGCGCAGCGGGATGGGCGGGAATATGATTTGAGAAAAACCGCATCAGAGCTTACATTACCGGCAGTCAGAGCCACCGTCCGGATCGAACAAGCGTGTCCTCATCCCATCCATCAGATGTCGCCGAAACCCGTGAGCTGGCCCCCTATGCCTGTCACGGCCCAAAATCGCGCGGCAGGCTTCATGCGGAAACGCAGCGGCCTGATGAGGCAAGCCAGCTTGCAAGCAGGACGCCCTTCCAGCGTGATCGTGACCGGATCCTGCATTCCTCGGCCTTTCGCAAGCTGAAGCACAAGACCCAGGTCTTTGTGTATCACGAGGGTGACTATTTCCGGACGCGCATGACACATTCCATCGAGGTGGCGCAGATTGCCAGGTCGATGGCGCGCGCGTTGCGCCTCAATGATGATCTGGTCGAGGCGGTGGCGTTGGCGCATGATCTTGGTCATACCCCGTTTGGCCATGCCGGCGAGGATGCGCTGCAGTCTCGGATGGCAGAATTCGGCGGCTTTGATCACAATGAACAGACGGTGCGGGTGCTGACCTCGCTGGAACAGCGCTATGCCGGGTTCGACGGGCTGAACCTGACTTGGGAAACGCTTGAAGGGGTGTGCAAGCACAACGGGCCCTTTGCCGGTGATGCACCGGTACGCCCCGCGATTGCCGCGATTGACGTGGAATTTGATATGCGCCTTGCCGATCATCCCTCGGCCGAGGCGCAGCTTGCCAATCTTGCCGATGACATCGCCTATCTGTCGCATGATTTTGATGATGGGCTCCGCGCCGACCTGTTCACCATCAATGACATCCGCGACCTGCCGCAGGTCGACAGCATTCTGGCCGAGATCACCAAAACCTATGGTGATCTTCCGGTCGAGCGGCTGACGCATGAGCTGATCCGTCGGCTGATCTCGCTGTTTGTCGGCGACATGCTGGCACAGTCATCGACCAACCTGGCCGAGATTGGGGTGACATCGGTTGAAGACATCCGCACCGCCGGGCGCCCGATCATCGGTTTCAGCTCGGCCATGGCAGATGATCTGGAAACCATCCGTGATTTCCTGTTCACCAACATGTGGCGGCATTACAAGGTCAACCGTATGACCAGCAAGGCGAAACGGGTGGTGACAGACCTGTTCGATTTGTTTATGTCCGAGACCAACACGCTTCCCACTGGCTGGCAGTCAAGGGACGGTGTCGCAATCGATGATCTGGAAGTGGTGGACCGCGCGCGGCTCATTGCGGACTACATCGCCTCGATGACAGACCGCTATGCCATGCTGGAACATCAACGGCTTTTTGAACCGGGTCCGATCCTGAGATAAAGATGAATATTTTCAGATTCTTCGACGAAGAACTTCAGCAGATTATTCAAGATCTGCAAACGGCCGGCGATCTGGCTGCCGGGCTTGACACCTCGCGCGTTGTGTTCGAGCTGCCGCGCGATGTCGCGCATGGCGATCTGGCGTGCAATGCGGCGATGGTTCTGGCCAAGCCTGCCGGCATGAAGCCGCGCGACCTTGCCGACGCTCTGGCAGCCCCGCTTGGCAAGATCGATGGCGTGACTGCCGTCGAGATTGCCGGGCCGGGCTTTATCAATCTTCGTGTCGAACCGCGCCTGTGGGCAAGCGAGATCGACGCCATCATCGAAGCTGGTACCGATTACGGCCGCAATGACAGCGGCGGAGGCAAGCCGACGAATGTCGAATATGTGTCCGCCAACCCGACCGGGCCTCTACACGCGGCACATGCCCGTGGGGCGGTGCTTGGTGATGCCATGGCCGGATTGCTTGATTTCTGTGGATGGAACGTCACCCGCGAATATTACATCAATGATGCCGGAGCGCAGGTGGATGTTCTCGCGCGTTCTGCCTATCTGCGGTATCGCGAGGCGCTGGGCCACGACATTGGCGAAATCCCGTCCGGTCTGTATCCGGGCGACTATCTGATTGATGTTGGAAAGGCTCTGGCTGCCGAGTTTGGTGACCGGTTTGTCGATGCTGAAGAAAGCGAATGGCTGACGGCTGTCCGCAGCTTCACCATCGACGCCATGATGGCCGGTATCCGTGACGACCTGGAACGGCTTGGCATCAGCATGGACCGGTTCTCATCCGAGCGCGGTCTTGTCGATAATGGTGCTGTGCAGGCGGCGATTGACAGGCTGACCGGTGAGGGACATGTCTATCGCGGCATCCTCGAGCCACCCAAGGGCAAGGAGCCCGAGGACTGGGAGCCGCGGGAACAGCTTCTGTTCCGGGCGTCGGCCTTTGGCGATGACACCGACCGGCCCTTGCAAAAGTCCGATGGAAGCTGGACCTATTTCGCTTCCGATGTTGCCTATCACATGGACAAGCTCGACCGCACCGGCGGGCCGCTGATCAACATCTTTGGTGTCGATCATGGCGGATATGTGAAGCGCATGAACGCGGCCGTAGAGGCATTGTCCGGCAGCAAGAACATGCTCGACATCCGGTTATGCCAGCTGGTGAACCTGATGGATCAGGGCAAGCCGGTGAAAATGTCAAAGCGCGCTGGCACCTTCATCACGGTCCGCGATGTGATTGAATCGGTTGGCGCCGATGTGATCCGGTTCATCATGCTGACCCGGCGCAGCGAACAGACCATCGATTTCGACTTCGCGAAAGTGACAGAACAGTCGCGCGACAACCCGGTCTTCTATGTCCAGTATGCACATGCGCGGGCCTGTTCAGTGCTTCGGCAGACCGGGGATCATGCGCAGAACAAGGCCGCTCTGGACCAGCTTGGTGACCCTGCCGAAATGGCGGTGCTGCGCCAGTTGGCCAGCTGGCCGAAGCTGGTGGTGTCGGCCGCCAACGCGCATGAACCGCACCGGGTTGCCTTCTACCTCATGGATCTTGCCGCCGCGTTTCACGCGCTGTGGACCGCCGGCCGGGAAAACCCCGAGCTGCGGTTCATTCGGGAGGACGCGCCAGCGCTGACCGCTGCCAGGCTGCGCCTTGTCAAGGCAACAGCTTTGGTGATTAGATCGGGCCTCGGTGTCCTGGCGATCACTGCGCGAGAGGAAATGTAGCACTGATGGCACGCAACGCTGCACAGCGGCGAGGGCCGGGATGGCTGAAGCTTCTTGGCCTCGGCATCTTGGTGGTGGTTGGCCTTGCTGCGGCAGCCATCATCGTGCCACCGATGGTGTTTGAACCTGCCGCGGATGTGGCGCTGATCAAGGCGCAGGATACCCCCTTCAAGGTCAAGCCACAGGACCCTGGCGGCATCGAAATTCCCCATACCGAAACCACGGTCATGGGGATGATTGACGATCTCAGGCAGCCTGAAGATGCCACCGAAGTGATGCGGCCACCTTCAGCTGTGCCGGAAATGCCGCCAACCCCGGTTGACGAGACCGGCGATCTGGCGATGGCAGCGGAACCGCAGCCGACAGCCCCTTCCTCTGACGCTGACAGCATCGCGGGTGGTGACCCGGGCAATGATGGGGCCGCTACGAACGAAGCCGCTACAAACGAGACCGCTGCGAGCGAGACCGCTGCGAGCGAGACCGCAGCCGATGCTGCGGTTTCATCCGGATCCGCTGCCGGTGAAGGCGCGGACATGGCCGCGGAAACCGCCGTGGCCGACAATGCGACCGGTGCTGCCGCCAGCGTTACGACCTCCATTCCGCAATCCAAACCCAAGCCGCCAAAACGCGTTGTAGTGGAAGGGGACGAGCCGTTTTATGTCGTGCAGCTGGCAGCCTTCCGGAAGGCTGACACGGCCCGTGAACAGGCTGGCCTTCTTGCTGGCAAGCACAAGGGCAGGCTGGATGGTGCAGAGCTTGGCACGATGAAGACCGATACCGGTGATGACGGCATATTCTGGCGGGTCGTGACCGAGCCGATGCTGAGAGCTGATGCCGACCGGGTATGTGCATCGCTGAAACGCGCGGGGCAGGACTGTATTCTCCGGAAATATGTGGGTGATGGATGAGCATTCCGGCAGATACAGGCTTTGAAGAGGACACGCCGCGCCAGGACACGCCTGAACAGCTTTCGCTGTTCGTCAATCTTGACGGGTTCGAGGGGCCGATCGACCTGCTGCTGACGCTGGCGCGTGAACAGAAGGTCGATCTGCTGAACATCGCCATTCTGCCGCTGGCCGAGCAATATCTTTCCTATATCGAGACGGCGCGGCGGCTCGATCTGGAAATTGCTGCCGATTATCTGGTGATTGCGGCCTGGCTGGCCTATCTGAAATCGCGGCTGTTGTTGCCGGAGCCCGAGCCGGAGCAGGCTGAAGAGGTGGTCGACATGACCGATGCGCTGCGCTACCAGCTTGTCCGGCTGGAATCGATGCAGCAGGCAGCAAAACGGCTGATATCACTGCCACGGTTAGGCCAGCAGCGCTTTCCGAGAGGCGAGAACGAGCATTTCGAGAGCGTTACAGAACCGGTCTGGACAGCAAGCCTTTATGACCTCCTTGCCGCCTACGGCTCGATCCAGTCTGGTGTCGAAAACCGCACGCTGACGATTGCGGCGACACGGCTGTTTTCGGTGCAGGAAGCCGCGCAACGGTTGCGCAACCTGATCGGCAGGATGCCGGAATGGACGGTGCTGGAATCCTTCCTGCCCCCCAATCTGAAGACCGACCTGGACCGGCGTTCGGCCACGGCGTCACATTTTGTCGCGTCGCTGGAACTGGCGCGCGAAGGCATGGTACGGTTACGGCAGGACAGCCAGTTTTCGCCGCTGTTTCTCAGATCGAAGGATAGGGCATGACAACTGGCGCGCCTCTACAGCAAGACATATCTCGGACCAGGACCCGTCAGGAGTGGGCTGCAACCGTCGAGGCGATCATTTTCGCAGCGCCAAAGCCGGTGCGCCAGACCGATCTGCAGAACCAGCTTCCCGAAGGCATGGAGCTTGCAGAATTGCTGCCGATGATCGAAGCGCGCTTCGATGCAACCAGCGGTATTGAACTGTGCCGTGTCGGGGACAGCCTTGCCTTCCGCACCCGCGCTGCCATTGCCGAACGGCTGAACACCCACAAGCAGGTCGAACGCCCGCTGTCGCGCGCTGCTCTCGAAGTGCTTGCCATCATTGCCTATCACCAGCCTATTACCCGGGCAGAAATTGAGGAAATCCGCGGCATCAGCCTGTCACGCGGCACCGTTGATATTCTGCTGGAGCTTGGATGGATCAAACCGCGTGGACGCAGGCGGACGCCGGGGCGGCCGCTCACCTGGGGAACAAGTCCGGCCTTTCTCGATCAGTTCGGACTTGCCGACCTTTCCGATCTTCCGGGGCTTGATGACCTGAAATCAGCGGGACTTCTTCGCAAGGGCCAGGTGATTGGCGGCCTTGTCGATGCTGTCGATGACGAGGATCTGGATGACGAGGGCGAGGATGATTTGCCCGATCTTCTGGAAGAGGCATTTATCGAGGCCGACACCGATTTTGCCGACGATGAGGACGTCGCAGACAATGCTTGAATTCCGTCACGTTGGACATGCCTATAATGGCGCACCGTCTGTTGAAGACATCAGCTTTACCGTCAACCAAGGCGAGGTTGTAACGCTTCTTGGCCCTTCGGGATGCGGAAAGACCACCTTGCTGCGTCTCGCCGCCGGCCTTGAGCGCCCGATGGGCGGCGAGATCTGGCTTGATGACCGTCTGGTCTCGGATGCGACACAGGTGGTGGCTCCGGAAACCCGCGGTGTCGGTTTCATGTTCCAGGATTACGCCCTGTTTCCGCATCTCAGCGTGCTGGAAAATGTGCTGTTCGGACTGCGCGACAAAGGAAGTGCGGCTATGCGACGCGGCCTTGATGTCCTGGCCGAAGCAAATATCGAATCCCTTGCTGATTCATATCCTCACGAACTGTCTGGCGGACAGCAGCAGCGGGTGGCGCTTGCCCGCGCACTGGCGCCGCGCCCGTCTGTGATCTTGCTGGATGAACCCTATGCCGGTCTTGACAGCCGTCTGCGTGAACGCATCCGCGACCAGATGCTGCATGTTCTCAAAGCTGCCGGCACAGCAGCCTTGATGGTGACCCATGACGCCGAAGAAGCGATGTTCATGTCAGACAACATCATTGTCATGCGGCATGGGCAGGTGCAGCAGACAGGCCGCCCGGTCAATCTCTATTGCCAGCCAAACACGGCCTTTGTTGCTGAATTCTTTGGCGAGGTGAATCGACTTGAAGGACATGTTTCAAACGGTTGTATTGAAACGATTCTTGGATCGTTTGACGCGCCACCCACCATGTCCGAGGGTGACGCCGCCAGCATTGTGATCCGGCATGAAGGATTGATCATCGAACCTGACGGGACGGGCGAGAACGCAAACGCGTTCGTCATGGAAGCGCGTCTTCTTGGACGTGCCTCGCTGATCCACCTGTCGGTTCCGACCGGCACGGACGAGTTGCATTTCCATGCCCGTGTACCGGGGTTGAATTCGCTGCAGACCGGCAGCCCTGTCCGGATCACTGTTGACGCCACACAGGCTTTTGTCTTTCCCGCTGGCGAATAGCCGGTTCCGTGTCTGGCGTCGTTTTGATCTGCAGTATCCAGCGGCCTTTGGCCATCGCCCAAGAGAGTTTCGCAACCGGCGCAACGATGGCTTGTTCAACGCCAGTACCCTGTCTATATTCCGGAAGTCATTCCGCGCGGCGCCATGATTGGAAAGCCGCTTCATAACTCAGGGGAAACAATATGTTTGGCGGTACGTTCAGCATCATGCACTGGCTCGTAGTTCTGGCCGTCGTCCTTCTGCTTTTCGGTGGACGCGGCAAGGTATCCGCGATTATGGGCGACTTTGGCAAGGGATTGCGCAACTTCAAGACCGGCCTGAAAGGCGAGGAAGACGGTTCCGAGGCGGAGGCTGAGGAAGAGGCTGAGGCGATCACCGCCGCGCCAAAGAAGCCGGCGAAGAAAGCTGCTGCCAAGAAGAAGGCTGCGGCCAAGGCAAAGGCTCCGGCGAAAAAAGCTGCAACAAAGAAAAAAGCTGCAACAAAGAAAAAAGCCGCCAAGAAGAGCTAAGTAGGGCCCCGTTATGCTGGATATCGGTGGCTGGGAATTCCTTCTTGTTGCCTTCGTGCTGATCATGGTTGTCGGCCCGAAGGAACTGCCGCGTATGCTGCGAACCTTCACCGGGTTCACCAAGCAGATGCGTCGGATGGCGCGTGAATTCACTGATGGCATGAACAAGATTGCTGATGACGCCGAAGTCGCTGACCTGAAAAAGGCAATGAACAAGGCGAAAACAGGCGATCTCGATGAGCTTGCCAATGCCATTGATCCAGGTGGGGATGTCGGTGATTCGGTTCGCGAATTGAAGGACAGCCTCGACAAGGATGCGGCGAAGGACGATCTGCAGGACATTGGCAAGATGGCCGGGGAAGCCGGTCAGGATATCGCCAATGACGCGAAGTCAGAGGATGCCGAGCCCGGGTCCAAAGCCAAGAAACCCGCGGTGAAGAAGAGCTGAGTCGATCATGGCCGTAGAGCAGAATCCAGAGGATGAAGGCGCCCAGATGTCGCTGATCGGCCACCTGACCGAGCTTCGCAACAGGCTCGGCGTGGCGGTTCTGGCTTTCATCATTCTGTTCCTGATCGCTGTGGCACCCATGCCGGGTGGCGGCTTCAACAACAGCATCGCCAGCCACGTCTTTATCTTCCTGCAGGCACCTCTTGCCGAAATTCTGGAAGAGAAGGGCGGCGGTCGGATGATCTTTACCGCGCTGCACGAAGGCTTCTTCACCCAGATCAAGGTCGGGTTTTTCACCGCGCTCTGCATTTCCTTTCCGATACTCAGTATCCAGATCTGGAAATTCATCGCCCCGGCGCTCTATCGCAATGAGCGCAATGCCTTTTTGCCGTTCCTGATCGCCACGCCGGTGCTGTTCGCCCTTGGCGCAGCGATGGTCTATTACGTCGTGACACCAATGGCCTGGAATTTCTTCATCGGCTTCGAGATGGCTGGTACAGAAGGGGCACTTGCGATCGAGATCGAGCCCCGTATTTCCGAGTACCTCTCGCTGATCATGCGGCTGATCTTCGCTTTCGGCCTTGCCTTCGAGCTTCCGGTCGTGCTGCTCCTTATGGTGCGTGCCGGGCTTGTCTCACCAGAAGGGCTTGCCGAAAAACGCAAGTTCGCCATTGTCATCGCCTTTGTCGCCGCCGCGATCCTGACCCCACCGGATGTGGTGTCGCAGTTGCTTCTGGCGCTGCCCATTATCGCGCTGTATGAAGTGTCGATCATCGGCGCGCGTATTCTCGTACCGAAAGAGGCAAACGAGGCTGCCGACTGATCGTGCCGGAACCCGGGATGGCACCAACCATCAGTACCCCATTAGGATTATTGTGACAGATGCACGACATTCGTTTCATCCGTGAGAATCCCGAAGCGTTCGACGCTGCGCTGGCGCGCCGGGGTTTGCCTGCCATGTCCGGTGACATTCTGCATATGGATCAGCAGCGCCGTGCCCTTCAGGGCAAGATCCAGGACTTGCAGTCACGTCGGAACGTTGCCTCGAAAGAGATCGGCATGCGCAAGGGCAAGGGCGAAGACGCCGATGACCTGATTGCCGAGGTTGCCGACATCAAAGCCAATATGCCGACACTGGAAGACGAGGAGGGTTCGCTTGCCTCTGGTCTTGAGACGCGGCTGATGGAGCTTCCCAACATTCTTGATGCGGACGTCCCGGACGGCGCGGACGAGGATGACAATGCGCTGCTGCGAAGCTGGGGCGAAATTCCAAGTTTCGACTTCACGCCGCGCGACCATGTGGCCATTGGCGAAGCTCTTGGTCAAATGGATTTTGCCACCGCCGCAAAGCTGGCAGGCGCCCGATTTGTGGTGCTTCGCGGGCAGATGGCGCGCCTTGAGCGGGCCCTTGCCGCCTTCATGCTGGATACGCACACGGCGGAATTCGGTTATCAGGAAACGCTGCCGCCCTATCTTGTGAACAGCAAATCCATGACCGGTACAGGCCAGCTGCCAAAATTTGGCGAGGACCTGTTCCGCGCGGACGACAAATGGCTGATTCCGACGGCAGAAGTACCGCTGACCAATATCGCTGCCGACGAAATCTGGCAGGCTGACCAGCTCCCGATGCGCTTTACCGCGCATACGCCCTGTTTTCGCTCCGAAGCCGGGTCGGCTGGGCGGGATACCCGTGGCATGATCCGCCAGCACCAGTTTTCCAAAGTCGAGCTGGTCAGCATAACCCATCCCGATGAATCCGCCGCCGAACATGAACGTATGACAGGCTGTGCCGAGGCAATCCTGCAGCGCCTCGGCCTTCCTTACCGGGTGATGACGCTCTGTTCCGGTGACACCGGGTTCGGCGCGCAGAAGACGTACGATATCGAGGTCTGGCTCCCCGGTCAGGACGAGGGGCGCGGCATGTATCGCGAAATTTCCTCCTGCTCCAACTGCGGGCCGTTCCAGGCACGCCGGATGAAGGCGCGGTTCCGTGATGCCGACGGCAACACACAGCTTGTCCATACACTGAACGGGTCCGGTCTTGCTGTCGGGCGCACGATGATTGCTGTTCTTGAAAACGGCCAGCAGGATGACGGTTCAGTCAGACTTCCTGATGTGCTGCATCCCTATATGGGAACCGACACCATCACGGCAATCTCCTGACCGCCTGCGTCGGCATCGCCGGCTCCGTTCAGGACATGGTCCTGCATTTCTGTTTTTGCGTTTCATTCCAGAGGTCTGTTTCATGTCATCTTTATCAAGCCGCCCGGTTGGACGCATCCTGATCAGCAATGATGACGGCATCGACGCCATTGGCATCGGCATTCTGGGCGAGATTGCATCACGTCTCAGCGACGACATCTGGGTCATTGCCCCGAATGGCAACCGCTCCGGCATGTCGCGTGCGATCACGCTTCATCGTGATGTCACCATTGAACCGCTCGGGAACAACAGGTTCTCATGTTCCGGTACGCCAAGTGACTGTGTGATCATGGGTATGGCGCGGGTCCTCGATCGCAAGCCTGACCTTGTGCTGTCGGGGATCAATGCCGGCATGAATGCGGCAGATGATGTGCTGTATTCCGGCACCATTGCAGCGGCTATGGAAGCCTCGCTGATGGGGGTTCCGTCCATTGCCCTGTCACAACGCAACGGCAGGCTGGATCCCGATGATTTTGCTGCCGCCGCAGCGCATGGCGAGGCCGTGATCCGGCACATCCTGAAGACCGGCATTCCTCCACGTACAGTGATGAATGTGAATTTTCCTCCGGTTGCGCCGGATGCGGTGCGCGGCATCATGCCGGCCTCACTCGACAATCATAAATTTGGCGATCAGGTGATTGATGGGGACGGGCCGAACAGCTATCGCCTTGGCCCGATGATGGCGCGCCAGGAGACCATTGCGGGAAGTGATCGCGCGGTCATGGATGAAGGCTGGATATCGCTGACAGCTTTGGGTATGGATATCACCGCCAGTACGGCTCAGTCCGCTCTGGTACAGCTCGATTTCTAACGCGCCTCTGCCTCTCAGCCTGATGTCTGGCCGGCGACAGAGACGGGACCGGACAGGGTGATGCAGGACTTCCAGTTTGAAAAGGCACGGCTGACCATGACCCTCCGTGGCATGGGCATCGTCGAGTCGGATGTGCTGTCAGCCATCGAGCAGGTCCCCCGCGAGATCTTCGTGCCGTCCGCTCTGCGCGACCATGCTTACGAAAACGCCTCGCTTCCGATCGCCATGGAGCAGACCATCAGCCAGCCCTATGTTGTGGCGCGCATGACAGCAGCACTGCAACTGACCGGGCGCGAGCGGGTTCTGGAAATCGGCACAGGAAGCGGATATCAGGCGGCGATCCTGTCATTCCTTTGCCGTCGGGTCTATTCGATTGAACGGCTGCGGCCGCTGTTGGTGGAAGCTGACAATATTTTTCGCAAACTGCGAATCACCAATGTCACGACAAAACTTGGTGATGGTGCCCGCGGCTGGCCGGAAGGGGCGCCCTTCGACAGGATCATCCTCACCTGCGCTCCGCCTGAAATTCCCTCTACACTGTTGAATCAGATAAAGACTGGCGGCATCATGGTGGCACCAGTTGGCCGCGGCCGCGACCAGTCGCTTGTGGTGGTCCGCAGAACAGAAGACGGGTTCGAGCAGGAAGATATCCTGCCGGTGAAATTCGTGCCGCTCATAGAGGGATAACGCATGCCATCACCACGCATCATCGGCTTTGCCCCCGGACTGGTCTCCGGGCTGGTCCCCGGACTGATTCGCGGGCTCGCAATGGTGATGATGGCGGCAGTGCCGCTGGCGGGATGTGGCGTCAGTGATCTGTCTCTGAGCAGGTCCACACCGGCACCGCTTCTTGTCGCGCCGCTGCGCCAGCCGTTCGAGGCGATCCCGCCGGACGGCAGGGTCACGGTCCGGGACGGTGACAGCCTCTATGACATCGCGGCGCGCTACCGTGTGCCACCAACCTCCATCATCAGCGACAACCAGATCGGCCCTCCCTATGTCGTCAGCGCCGGTCAGGTGCTTCGCATCACCCCGCAGCGGTTCCATGTTGTTGGACCTGAAGATTCGGTGCATGCGATTTCGCAACGTTACGCTGTCAGCCAGTACCAGCTTGCCGCGGCAAACGGCCTTGAGGCGCCGTTCGAGCTCACTGTTGGGCAGAGGCTGATTCTGCCGGCAACGCAGGATTTCTCGATTCTGGATGCGGCACCTGATGCCAGTTCCAGCCAGGTGGCCGCGCTGACCGTTCCGCAAGCTGAACCGCAGGCTGCCACAACGGCCCCCCGCAAGAGCTTTGTCGCGCCATCAGGGACGGGAATATTCCGCTGGCCGGTGGAAGGCGAGATCATCACCGAATTCGGGCCTGCCGCACGCGGCGTTCACAATGATGGTGTGAACATCGCTGCTGCAGAAGGGGCGGTCGTTACTGCCGCAGCGCGGGGCACGGTGGCCTTTATCGGGCGTGAGATCAAATCCTTCGGCACATTGGTGCTCATCAAGCATGATGGCGGCATCATCACCGCCTACGCGCATCTTGGCGAGGTACTGGTGAAAGAAGGGGATGTGATCAATGCCGGTCAGCAGATCGCAACTGTCGGGGTGACAGGCAAGGTGGAAACGCCGCAGCTTCACTTCGAGATCCGTCAGGCCCGCAAGCCGATTGATCCGAGAACCGTGATCACCTGATCCGGACGCGTGCTATTTCGACTTGTAGATATCGGTTTCTGTGCGCGCCGCCAGATCAACGATGAACTGCCAGGCCACGCGTCCTGACCGTGCACCACGTTCCATCGACCAGGCCAGAGCTTCCCGGCGGACATCAACCTTGCTTGTGTTGATTTTGAAGTGCGCCACATAACCATCTATAATATCGAAGAAAGTTTCCTGATCTATGGAATGGAACCCGACCCAGAGTCCAAATCTGTCGGACAGGGAAACGCTTTCCTCGACGCCTTCGGACGGGTTGATGGCTGTTGACCGCTCATTCTCGATCATCTGTCGGGGCATCAGGTGGCGGCGGTTCGATGTGGCATAAAAAATGACATTCTCCGGGCGCCCCTCGACACCGCCATCAAGCGCTGCCTTCAGCGATTTGTAGCTGCTGTCCCCATGGTCAAAGGTCAGATCATCGGTGAACACGATGAACTGGCGATCCACCGCGGCGAGAAAGCTCATCAGGAATGGCAGATCGTCGATATCCTCGCGATGGATCTCGACAAGCGCACAGTCCATGCCGCGTTCGGTGACTGTGCCATGCACGGCCTTTACCAGCGAGGACTTGCCAGTGCCGCGCGCGCCCCAGAGCAGGGCATTGTTGGCCGGGAGCCCGCGGACAAAGGCGATGGTATTCGACAGCAGCGTGTCACGCTGGTGGTCGATGCCGCACAGCAGAGGAAGATCGACCCGATTGACCTTCTTGACCGGCGTCAGGCGTCGCTTGGCCCGGTTCCATACATAGGCTGCGGCCGGTTCGATATCCTCAGGCGACGGGTCTGTCGGGCTGTGCTTTTCAAGCGCATCCGCGATACGCGCCAGATGCTGCAGGAAGGTTGTGTCTGTATCGGTATCGGTCATGCCGGAAATCTAGCAAGGGCCGGCAAACCAGACAACCGAAGAAGCCATGGGGGCTCTCGGGAAACTGGGTTTTTGCGTGGGATGATCATTGCCCATCGGGGCCGGTGTGTTTATGGTGCAGGCCAGACACAAAGAGCCACGTCCGGAGTAAAGACGACATGTTGATCACACCTGCTTTTGCGCAATCTGGAGGCCTTGCCGAGGGCGGCCTTGGATTGATGCCGATCATCCTCGTGATGATCATTTTCTACTTCCTTCTGATCCGTCCGCAACAGAAGCGCGCCAAGCAGCATCGTCAGATGCTGAGTGCCCTGCGCCGTGGCGACAAGGTGGTCACGAATGGCGGCATCACCGGCACCATCGTGAAGGTCGTCGACGATCTCGACACGGTCGAGGTGGAGATTGCCAAGGATGTGAAGGTCAATGTTGTCCGCGCGATGATTGCCGAAGTCAGCAGCAAGACCGAAGCCAAATCCTGATTTCGGGAACCGGCCTGCGCCACTCTGGCGGATCATCTTCGTGAAGGAAACCATCCAGCCATGCTACAGTTCGAAGCCTGGAAAAAGACCCTTGTCATAATCGTGGCAGCTCTCGGCATGATCTATGCCGCGCCAAATCTGTTGCCTGGCGATCGTGAGGGGGGCGGTATTCTGCCAGGGCAGAAGATCAATCTCGGGCTTGACCTTCAGGGCGGATCGCATCTTCTGCTTCGGGTCGATATGGCGGTGGTGATCGAAGAGCGTCTCGAAGGCATTGCCGAGACCATTCGTCAGGAATTCCGCACCAACAAGATCAGGTTCAGTGGTCTCGACGTTCGCAACAGCGAGGTGCGCGTCCGCCTTCGCAACGCAGATGATGCCGCCGCAGCCCAGAATGTTTTTCGTGATTTTGGCAGTGATTTCAATATCGCGGCAGATGGACCAGCCTACAGGATCACCTTCACCGAGGCCGGTCAGGCAGCGGTGCAGACGTCCACACTGGAACAATCCATGGAAATCATCCGGCGGCGGATCGATCCTGATGGCACCAAGGAACCGGTGATCCAGCAGCAGGGCGCCGAGCGGATCCTTGTACAACTCCCCGGGGTTGATGATCCGGAAGAGGTCAAACGCCTTCTCGGACGCACAGCCAAGCTGACCTTCCAGCTGGTCGACACTTCGATCACGCCGACAGAGGCGCGTGACCGGGGGCGGGTGCCGCCGGGAACCGTGCTCTTGCCAAGTGATCAGGATGACGGGCAGTTCTTTGTGGTCGAGAAGCGGGTCATGGTCAGCGGTGAACTGCTGGAGACAGCCCAGGCGACGTTCGACCAGAACAACCGTCCCTCGGTCAGCTTCACGCTGAACGCCACCGGTGCGAAGAAATTCGGGCGGGTCACCGGCACCAATATAGGCCGCCCCTTTGCCATCATTCTTGACGACAAGGTTGTGTCGGCTCCGACCATCCAGTCCCAGATTTTCGGAAGCGGCCAGATTACCGGCAACTTCTCGGTAGCCGAGACCAACGAGCTGGCGCTGATCCTGCGCGCCGGTGCACTGCCGGCCCCGCTGATTGTGATGGAGGAACGCTCCATCGGTCCTGGCCTTGGGGCCGATTCAGTGGCCGCAGGCCAGATCGCCGCGACCGTTGGTCTGATCCTCGTGATCATCTACATGGTCCTCAGCTATGGGCTGTTCGGTTTGCTTGCCGATGTCGCGCTGGCAGTGAATGTGGTGCTGATCCTTGGCGCGCTGTCGGCGATCCAGGCGACGCTGACGCTGCCCGGCATTGCCGGGATCGTGCTCACAATGGGTATGGCAGTGGACGCCAACGTTCTGGTGTTCGAGAGGATTCGCGAAGAGTTACGCCGCGGCCGCAATGTCATGGCAGCGATCGAAGGTGGCTACAGCCGCGCTATCTCAACAATTATCGATGCCAACCTGACGACGCTGTTTGCCGCCATGTTCCTCTATATTTTCGGCTCTGGCCCGATCAAGGGATTTGCCGTGACGCTGGCCATCGGAATTGCCACCTCGCTGTTCACAGCCGTGATGGTGACCCGCATGCTGATTATCATCTGGCTTGAGCGCAAGCGCCCGCGCCAGCTGGTACTGTAGGAGTCGAAAGATGCGGCTGAAACTTGTTCCCAGCGAAACCAGCATAAATTTCCTGCGCCTCCGGATGCCGGCTCTTGGCCTGTCCGGGGCGCTCGTCGCTGCTTCGATTGCGCTGTTCGCGATCATCGGGCTAAACCTTGGCATTGATTTTCGTGGCGGCATCCTGCTCGAGGCGCGCAACACCGAGGGACCTGCCGATATCGGTGGGTTGCGGTCCGACCTTGGTCAGCTTGGCCTTGGCGATATCAATCTTCAGGGGTTCGGTACCGAGACCGATGTGCTGGTCAGGGTGCAGCGTCAGGATGGTGACGAGGCGGCACAGATTGCTGCTATCGAGGCCATCACCGCCACACTTGGCAAGGGATACGAGATTCGCCGGACCGAATTTGTCGGCCCGACAGTTGGCGCGGAGCTGGCGGAAAAAGGCATATTGGCGGTTGTCTGCGCCTTGCTGGCGATCATGGTCTATATCTGGTTTCGCTTTGAATGGCAGTTCTCGATTGCCGCAATCATGGCGCTGGCGCATGACGTGCTGTCCACAATCGGCCTGTTTGCCCTGACCGGATTTGAATTCAATCTGGCAACGGTGGCGGCGATCCTGACCATCGCCGGCTATTCGATCAACGACACTGTGGTGGTGTTCGACCGGGTGCGCGAGAACCTTCGGCGCTACAAATCCTACGAGCAGCCGGCGATCCTGAACATGTCGCTGAACGAGACGCTGTCCCGCACAGTGATGACCTCTGTCACCACCTTGCTGGCACTGCTGGCCATCGTCCTGTTTGGCGGGGCGGTGCTTCGCGATTTTGCGCTGGCGATGATGTGGGGCGTTCTGATCGGTACCTATTCATCGGTGTTTGTCGCCGTCGGCATGCTGGCCTTTTTCGATCTGAAACGGCATCTCGACGAGGATGATGATCCGGGTGCCGTCAAAGACGAAGGCTGACAGACCAGATGGTCGAGATCCGGCAATTTGGTGACGGCAGCGACCTGCAGCTGATCCATGGCTATGGTGATGGGGGGTTCCGCGTTGCCGGCGAACGCCATGCCGGCAGCCTGTTCCTGTTGCCACGCCAGTTCCAGATCTGGACTCCGCCGACACAGCTGGATGACCTTGCCGCCACTGATCTTCTTCCTCTTGTGGAAGGTGCCGAAATTCCCCTGCTGATCCTGGGGGCCGGCGAAGCGCCGATGCATCCTTTTGCCGATCTTGGCACTGATCTTCGCGCCAAGGGCGTTGCCTTCGAGGTGCTTTCGACGCCGGCCGCCTGCCGGACCTGGAATGTGCTGATGAGCGAGGGGCGGGCCGCCGCCGCCGCGCTTGTCGCCCTGCCATGAGCAGGGCTTGGCCGTCGCTTCGCGAGGCTGATCGGGAGCTGGCACTTGCCCTGCTGTTCTCACCCGCAAAGACCCGTGACATCCTTGCCGACAGGTTGAATCTTGCCCTTGAATGCGAGTCTGCCATCCACATTGCCTCGGAACCGATGCTGGCAGCCATCAGGCTACAATGGTGGGTCGAGGCCATCGAAACCGGACGCCATGAACAGGTTCCGCTGATGCTGCGGCTTTCGGCCCGCATCGAGGCCGGGGAGATGGACAGCGCATCATTGACCGAACAGATCGGCCTTTGGCAGGACCGGCTGGCCTCTGCGCCTGAAGATAGCGGAAGCTGCTGGGCCGGA
>NTKV01000039.1 GCA_002457745.1 SAR116 cluster bacterium MED-G06
TCTGTCAAAATAATGTTGACCATCCGGCCGGTAAGGGGTATCACACTGTCTTGCGAGGACAGTATATTCCTCCGGAGGGCTCACAGCTTAATCGACCAGGTGACCAGCGCCATCCCGGCAGGGGCGGCGCTGTTCCAATGTCGTTCTGCTGAGGCAAGACTTTAGGTAGCGACAAAACAACTTTGGTAGCCACAAGACAACTTTGGTAGCCACAAGACAGGGAATTGGGACAATGCCAAAATCCGCACCAGCGGCCGGCGAGAAGACCGAGGACACCGCGAAGCAGACACAGATGATGCCTGGCGCCGAGGTATTGCTGAAGGCGCTCGAGGATGAGGGCGTCGAGGTTGTGTTCGGCTACCCCGGTGGCGCCGTGCTGCCGATCTATGATGCGCTCTTCAAGAACAACAAGATCAAGCACATCCTGGTGCGTCACGAGCAGGCGGCGGTTCACGCTGCCGAGGGCTATGCCCGCTCGACCGGCAAGACCGGCGTGGTGCTTGTCACATCGGGGCCCGGGGCGACCAATGCCGTCACCGGCCTGACCGATGCGCTGATGGATTCTGTCCCGGTTGTCTGTCTGACCGGCCAGGTCCCGACACATCTGATCGGCAATGACGCCTTTCAGGAGGCTGACACCACTGGCATCACGCGCGCCTGTACGAAGCATAACTATCTGGTGAAGGAATCCGAAAAGCTGCAACCGACAGTGATCGAAGCCTTTCATGTTGCGGCCTCCGGCCGTCCGGGTCCGGTCCTGATCGACCTTCCGAAGGACATCCTGATGAAGGAAGCTGCCTACCGCGACGATGTTGTCCGCAAGGTGGCCACTGCCCGTTATCAGCCGGCTACCGAGCCTGATCCACAGGCGATCAGCGCGGCTGTCGACATGATGATCCGGGCCGAGCGTCCGATCATCTATGGTGGTGGGGGGCTGATCAATTCCGGTCCGCGCGCATCCGAACTGCTGACCGAGCTGGCTGAATATACCGGCTGGCCGACCACCCTGACCCTGATGGGGCTTGGTGCGCTTTCGGCGTCAAACAAGCATTTCCTCGGCATGCTCGGCATGCATGGCACCTATGAAGCCAATCTGGCGATGCATGGCTGTGACGTGATGCTGAATCTGTGTGCGCGTTTCGATGACCGGGTGACCGGGCTCCTCAGCGGGTTCTCACCGAACTCGACGAAGATTCACTGTGACATCGATCCGTCCTCGATCAACAAGAACGTGGCGGTCGATCTGGCTGTGATCGGGGATGCGACCAAGATTCTCGAGGCGCTTCTGGCCGAGATGAAGAAGCGCAATTTCAAGCCGCACAAGACTTCGCTCGACAAATGGTGGGCGCAGATTGAGGGCTGGCGCAAGCGTGACTGTCTGAAGTTCAACCAGACCGGCAGCATCATCAAGCCCCAGCATGCCATCAAGCGTCTGTGCGAGATGACGTCCGATCATGATGTCTATGTCACCACCGAGGTTGGCCAGCATCAGATGTGGGCAGCGCAGTATTTCGATTTCCATCTTCCGAACCGCTGGATGACCTCGGGCGGTCTCGGCACCATGGGCTATGGCCTTCCGGCGGCTGCCGGCGTGCAGGTGGCGCATCCCGATGCCACGGTGATCGACATCGCCGGCGAGGCGTCCTTCATGATGAACATGCAGGAGCTTTCGACCCTGTCGCAGTATAATCTTCCGGTGAAGATGTTCATCATCAACAATGAATGGATGGGCATGGTTCGCCAATGGCAGGAACTGATCCATGGGGGCCGTTATTCGGAATCCTACAGCGCCTCGCTTCCTGATTTCGTCAAGCTTGCCGATACCTTCAACATGACCGGTCTTGTCGCACGGACAGCGGATGACCTGGATGGGGTGATCACACAGATGCTGGAGACGCCGGGTCCGGTGATTGCCGATATCCGCGTGGCGAAAGAAGAAAACTGCTTCCCGATGATCCCGTCGGGCGCGGCGCATAACGACATGCTGCTCGGCCCCGAGGACCAGGCGGAAAAGCCTGTTTCCGAAGAAGGCATGGTGCTGGTCTGATCCTGCCCGGTATATCCGGCAGGGAGATCAGCCCGCCTTTTGGCAGTTTCTGAGGATAGGAATATGACAGACAAGAATATCGTCGAACGGCACATCATGTCCGTTCTGGTTGACAATGAGCCGGGTGTGCTCGCGCGGGTTATCGGGCTGTTCTCCGGCCGTGGTTACAACATCGAAAGCCTGACAGTGTCCGAGACAGATACGTCGCGGGGGCTCTCGCGGATTTCGATCGTCACGTCGGGAACGCCGATGGTGATCGAGCAGATCAAGGCCCAGCTGGCGCGGCTTGTGCCCATCCATGCCGTGCGCGATTTGACCGAACATGATGTCGCCATTGAGCGCGAACTCGCGCTGGTGAAAATCATCAATCGCGGCGAGGAACGGATCGAGTCACTTCGCATCGCTGATACTTTCCGTGCAAGGACACTGGACAGCACTCTCGATAGTTTTGTATTTGAGGTGACTGGAAATTCTTCCAAGGTCGATGCGTTCGTCAATCTGATGCGATCGCTTGGCAGCGTCGAGGTGGCCCGCACAGGCGTGTCGGCAATCTCACGCGGCAACAATATCGATCTGGAGGCGAAATAGCCCGCGCGGCCATCCGGTAGCGGATGCTGCACACCCAATCCTGCAGAGGCTCGCTTCGGGGCTGTCTGCCACACCCCATGGAGGCCTGCAACCAGTCGGTTGGTGGCCAGTTTCACGAAGGAGAACCAAGTCCATGCGAGTCTATTACGATCGTGACGCCGATGTAGGCCTGATCAAGAAAAAGAAGGTCGTCATTGTTGGCTATGGCAGCCAGGGCCACGCCCACGCCGCCAACCTCAAGGACAGCGGCGTTGCCGAGGTCGCTGTGGCGCTTCGCTCCGACAGCTCCAGTCGTGCCAAGGCAGCCGATGCCGGCTTCAAGGTCATGGATGTTGCCGAGGCGGCCGCCTGGGGCGACATGGTGATGATGCTGACCCCGGACGAGCTGCAGGCGGATATCTACCGCGATGACATCGCTGCCAACATTCGTCCCGGCGCCGCCATTGCCTTTGCGCATGGCCTGAATGTCCATTTCAACCTGATCGAGCCGCGTGCCGACATTGACTGCCTGATGATCGCGCCGAAGGGCCCGGGCCACACGGTGCGGTCTGAATATGTTCGCGGTGGCGGTGTTCCCTGCCTTCTGGCCATCCATCAGGATGCGTCCGGCAATGCGCATGATGTCGGCCTGTCCTATGCCTCGGCTGTTGGCGGTGGCCGTTCGGGCATCATCGAGACCACCTTCCAGGAAGAGTGCGAAACCGACCTGTTCGGCGAGCAGGCAGTTCTGTGTGGTGGCCTGGTTGAGCTGATCAAGGCTGGTTACGAGACCCTGGTTGAAGCCGGTTACGCGCCGGAAATGGCCTATTTCGAGTGTCTCCACGAGGTCAAGCTGATCGTCGACCTGATCTATGAAGGCGGCATCGCCAACATGAACTACTCGATCTCCAACACCGCCGAATATGGCGAGTATGTTACCGGCCCGCGGATCATCACCGAAGAGACCAAGGCGGAGATGAAGCGCGTGCTTGAGGACATCCAGTCCGGCCGCTTCACCCGTGACTGGATGCTCGAGAACAAGGTCCATCAGACCAACTTCAAGGCCACGCGTCGCCGCAATGCCGAGCACCCCATCGAGAAGGTTGGCGAGGAACTTCGCGGCATGATGCCGTGGATCGGTGCCAACCGTCTGGTGGACAAGGCGAAGAACTAGATTTCGCCCTATTTATCAGCTACAAACTTGATCCTGGCGTCGGAAGTGTTTCCGTCGCCGGGATTTTTTGTATAGAACGGTCGTATTGACGGCGCAGGGGAGTTCGGATGTTCAGATCGGTGCTTGATATTTTCACTGCCGACATCGGCATTGATCTTGGTACGGCAAACACGCTTGTCTATGTGAAGGGCAAGGGCATCGTCCTTGATGAGCCATCGGTTGTGGCCATGGCCGAGGTTCGTGGCCGCACCCAGGTTCTGGCCGTCGGTGAGGAAGCCAAGGTGATGCTTGGCAAGACCCCTGGCAACATCCGCGCCATCCGCCCGATGGCCGACGGCGTGATCGCTGACTTCGAAGTTGCCGAAGAAATGATCAAGCACTTCATCCGCAAGGTGAATGGCAGGCTGAATTTCTCCAGCCCGCAGGTGATCATCTGCGTGCCGTCCGGATCCACCGCGGTTGAACGCCGCGCCATTCAGGAATCCGCCGAGGCCGCCGGCGCGCGCCGCGTCTTCCTGATTGAGGAGCCGATGGCCGCTGCTATCGGTGCATCGCTTCCGGTAACCGAGCCGTCGGGTTCGATGGTTGTCGATATCGGCGGCGGCACCACCGAGGTCGCAATCCTTTCGCTTGGCAACATCGTCTTCGCCCATTCGGTGCGTGTTGGCGGTGACAAGATAGACGAGGCGATCATCGCCTATATGCGCCGCACGCATAACCTTCTGATCGGTGAGGCAAGCGCCGAGCGGATCAAGAAGAACATCGGCGTCGCGCGCAAGCCGGAGAAGAGCACCGGCGTGAAGATCGAGGTTCGCGGTCGCGACCTCGTGAACGGTGTCCCCAAGGAAATCACCATCACCGAGGCGCAGGTCGCCGAAGCGATTTCCGACCCGGTCCGGCAGATCGTCGACGGTGTGAAGATGGCGCTGGAACAGGCGCCGCCGGAACTTGCCGCCGATATTGTCGAGAAGGGCATCGTGATGACCGGTGGCGGGGCGCTGCTTCGTGACATCGACGGCGTGCTCCGTGATGCCACCGGGCTTCCCATCTCCATCGCCGACGATCCGCTGTCCTGTGTCGCACTCGGAACCGGGCGTTGCCTGGAAGAGCTGCGGACCCTCAGGAATGTCCTGATCGGCGCTTGAGGAGCCTCCTGATCCATGCGCGCGTCTGACAAGGCAAAGATCAGGCAGCGGCGGATTGCGCATATCGTCCTTGTTGTCTTCAGCTTTTCGCTGATGTTTCTTGGCACTCTGGATTTCAGCGCACTTCGTTCGGCGCGTATGGGGTTCAGTGATTTTGTCGCCCCCCTTGTCGATCTGGTGTCGGTGCCGGTTCGCGGTGTCGAGACCATGGCACAGGGTATCCGCACCGTTGCCTCGCTCCGTGCCGAGAATGTGCGCCTTCAGGCAGAGAACGCCATGCTGAAGCGCTGGCGTCGCCGTGCCGAAATTCTGGAAGGTGAGAACCGTCAGCTTCGCAGCGTCGCCGGTGCTGTCGCGCCGGAACGTCGTCGGCCGCTGACCGCGCGCGCCGTGACCGCACCTGGTGGGGCATTTGCCCATACGGTTCTGGTGGCGAACGGCACCGATCAGGGCATCGAGATGGGCAATCCAGTGGTTACTGCCGACGGGCTTGTCGGGCTTGTGGTGGATGTCGGGGCGACCCATGCGCGGGTGCTGATGATCAGTGACATCAACGCGCAGATTCCGGTGATCCTTTCATCCTCGTCCTGGCCTGGTGTTACTGTTGGCAATAACGGCCCGAACCTGTCACTTCGCTTCCTGCCCGAGGAGGCCGCGCCGAAGATCGGCGAGCTGGTGCTGACATCAGGTCATGGCGGCGTTCTGCCAGCCGGTGTCCCGGTAGGGCGCATCGATATGGTGCAGGATGATTTCGTAAGGGTGCAGCCGGCTGTCGATCTTCGCAACCTCAGCTATGTCTCGATCCTCGTCGGGGGCACCGATGGCATCGATATGGGCAATCTCGAGCTCGACAAATACTACACGCCACTTCCCGAAGCGGATGACAAGAAGCTGTTCGAGGGCGTCAACGCGTCGGGCGAGATCCAATGACACCGCGCGGCCGTTTCTTCCAGCAGGCCGAACTCGAGTCGAACTGGCCGTTCCAGTTCATCGTGGTGGCCATCGGTGTGCTGATCGCCATGTTCGAGGGCGGCCTGGCCCTCTGGCCTGCCTTCTATGGCGCCACCCCGATGCTGTCGCTTATTTTCCTGTACTGGGTGGCATTGCACCATGAGAAATATGTCCTCCTGATCAGCGGCTTCATCATTGGACTGACAAGTGACCTTCTGTTCTCCGACCTGATCGGTGGACGGGCCACGGCCTATATCGCTGTCGTCTTCCTGATGGAGCTTCGCCGTGCCAAGCTGCTTCAGGGTGATTTCCGTGATGTCTGGGTTGAATTCTCGGTGGTCACACTCGGCGTCGTGCTGTTCCAGCTTCTTGTCTTCAGCGCGGTGAATTTTGCCATACCGTCACTGACACCGGTGGCGTTCCAGATCGGCGTGACCATGATCCTGTTCCCGATCGGCTATGTTATCCTGTCGACGCCGAAGATGGCCTTGAACCGGATCAGGGACAGAACATGAGCAAGAAGGTCAAGCAGAAGGAAAACCGCCGCGTCACCGGGCGCCGCACCTTCCTGCTTGGCAGCGGCATGTTTCTTGTCACCAGTTTTCTGGCGGGACGCCTCTATCAGCTGCAGGTGGCGCAGAACAACCGTTACCAGCGCCTGTCAGACCGCAACCAGTTCGACAGGCGTGTGGTGCCGCCGCGTCGGGGCCGGCTTGTTGACAGGAAGATGCGGTTGCTGGCCGGCAACGCCGAGTCCTATCTGCTTCACATCACACCGCTTTATGCTGGTGACGTCGAACAGGCACTTGCGCAGCTTGCCTCGCTGATCAAGCTTGATGAGGAGCTGGTCACCGAGGTCCTGGAAAAGGCGCGCAAGGGGCCATCCTTCCGCCCGATCCTGATCCGCGAGAGCCTGACGCAGCGCGAGCTGTCACGTCTCGCCATCCGTTCGGCCTATCTTCCCGGGGTGACCTTCGAGAAGTCGCTTCGCAGGATCTACCCGCAGGGCGCGCTGACCGGACATGTCACCGGCTATGTCTCGCCACTGACAAGTCGCGAGATTGAGGACAACCGGGCGCTTCGTGAACTTCCCGATCTGGCCACAGGCAAGATCGGCGTCGAATATGCGCTGGAACCCGAGCTTCGCGGCAAGCCCGGGGCGGAGCGGGTCGAGGTGAATGCCCGTGGCCGCCCGATCCGTGTGTTCCGTGATTTCGAGCCGAAATCAGGCGGCGATGTGAAGCTGGCGCTTGATATCGGGTTGCAGCAGCACATTACCGAGATCCTCCGCCGTGGTCAGTCGGAACCGGTGGATATGGCAAGCGCCGAGGTGCAGCGCGCCATTGCCGACAATCGTGACCTGAAGCTTCATCTGGCCTCGGGCGAGAACATGCTTCTTCGCGACCCGTTGGGAAAGATCACGGCGCCCGAGTCGGGGGCGGTGGTGGTGATGGATGTCACCAATGGCGAGGTTGTCGCGATGGTGTCATCGCCGACATATGACCCCAACATGTTCACCGAACGGCTGCTGACAAGAGACTGGCGAAGATTGAACGAACACCCGCGCAATCCGTTGCTGAACCGGGTCACGGCGGGTCTCTATGCGCCGGGATCCACTTTCAAGATGGTGGTGGCGCTTGCCGCTCTTGAGGCGGGAATCATCAGCGAGGGATCAAGGTACAGCTGCTCTGGCAGCATGGAGCTTGGCAACGCCACCTTTCACTGCTGGTTCGAGGATGGCCACGGCGCGGTGAATGTGGTGCGCGCGCTTGAAAGATCCTGTGACGTGTTCTTCTACGAGGTCGCGCTGAAGACAGGCATTCAGCGGATCAAGGCCATGGCCAACAAGCTTGGCCTTGGCGATGTGACCGGCATCGATATCCCCGGCGAAAAGCAGGGCATCATCCCGCACCATGACTGGAAGCTGGCGACCCAAGGCGTTGTCTGGACGCCTGGTGAGACAGTGGTGGCCGGCATCGGTCAGGGATATGTCCTTGTCACCCCGCTGCAGCTTGCTGTGATGACGGCACGTCTTGCCAATGGTGGCAAGGCGGTGACGCCGTCGCTTCGAAGTGTCGAGGGTGATGTCGAATTTGAAGATCTTGATATCTCGCCGGCAGCGCTTCGAATCGTCCACAAGGGCATGTTCGATGTCATGCATGGTGGCCGTGGCACCGCCCGCGCGCACAATCTGCCATCAGCCATGGGAGGCATCGCGGGAAAGACCGGCACCGTTCAGGTCAGGCGGATCACCAAGGAACAGCGTGAGGCCGGAATCACCAAGAATATCGAACGCCCCTGGAAGGAACGAGACCACGCGCTGTTTGTCGGCTATGCCCCGGTGAAGAACCCGCGCTATGCCGTCGCGGTCGTTGTCGAACATGGGGGAAGCGGATCGTCGATGGCGGCGCCGATCGCCCGTGCCGCGCTTCAACGGGCGCTCGAAATAGGTGGAAAGGCCTGATGGCAGCGGAAAACGTCACAATCCTGCGAACGATGCTCCGCGTCCCATGGCACATCCTGCTGGCGGCAGCGGTGCTGGTGACCGTCGGGTCGTTGGCACTCTATTCCGCTTCGGAAGGGTCCTGGACGCCCTGGGCAGGACGCCATGCCATACGCGGGGCGGTGGGTGGTGCGATTGTGCTGATCCTCGCCTTTGTGGATTTCCGGTTGCTCCGGATATGGGCGTATCCGCTCTATTTTGTTTCGATCGCGATGCTGATTGTGTTGCTGGGGATTGGCGGTGGAAATGGCGTTGCGCGCTGGATAACCGTCGGAGGCTTCACGTTTCAGCCGTCCGAGCCGACAAAGATCGCTGTGGTACTGGCGCTGGCGCGGTATTTCGAAAGCCAGCCCATCGAGAAGACACGCTCGCTTCTGACTTATCTGCCGCCGCTGGCGATGATCGCCGTTCCCTTTTATCTGGTGGTGGAGCAGCCTGATCTTGGCACAGCCATGGCGCTGGCGCTTGGCTCGCTTGCCATTCTGTTCGTGGCCGGTCTGCCCTGGCGTTATATTCTGGTGGCGGTGATCGGCCTTGCCGCATCGCTTCCGGTGCTGTGGTCACAGCTTCATCCGTACCAGAAGGCGCGGGTGATGACCTTTCTGAACCCCGAGGCCGACAAGCTTGGTGCCGGCTACCAGATCACGCAGTCGAAGATCGCCCTTGGTTCGGGCGGGATTTTCGGCAAAGGCTTCCTGATGGGAAGCCAGAGCCAGCTGAATTACCTTCCCGAGAAACAGACCGACTTCGTCTTTACAATGATTGGCGAGGAATTTGGCCTTGTCGGGAACCTCTTTATCCTGGCCGTCTATCTGCTGCTGATCGGCGCTGTGCTGGCGATCAGCTATCGCGTTGGCAGCCGGTTTGCGCAGTTGACCTGTATCGGTGTGGCGATGATGCTGTTCCTCTATGTGTTCGTGAATGTGGCGATGGTCACCGGCCTGCTGCCTGTTGTGGGCGCGCCCCTGCCGTTGATTTCCTATGGCGGCACGGCAATGCTGACGGTCTTTGTCGGTCTTGGTGTGGTGACCAGCGCGGTCGTTCATGACCGACCGGATCAGGAGTGAGCCGGCGCAACGGACCGGCTGATGTTAAGGGCTGTTTGACGCACAGGGTTCCATTTCGCATCCGATTCCCCCATTTCTTCCCGGCACCGCAGTGCCTATGACTGGTCAAGGGAGACCGCAGACATGTTCAGATTTTTTACCACAGCCAAATGGGCCCTTTGGGCATGGCTTGGCTCCTTTGTCATCCTCAGCGCGCTGTGGGTGCAGGTTCAGATCGACGTCCAGATCAATGAATGGTTCGGTGATTTCTATGACATGATCCAGAAGGCGCTTGGTGAGCCGAACGCTGTGACCATGACGGAATATATCGGAGGGCTGCTCAGCTTTGGTAAGCTTGCTGCCCTTGCCATCACGCTGGGGTTGGCGACAAGCTTTCTGACCAGCCATTTCCTGTTCCGGTGGCGTACCGCGATGGTCGAGTGGTATCACGAGGTCTATGACAAGGCGCGCACCATCGAGGGTGCCGCGCAGCGGGTTCAGGAAGACACGATCAAATTCTCGCGGATTGTCGAAAGTCTTGGAACATCGCTGATCGAGAGTGTTCTTGTTCTTATAGAGTTTTTCCCGATCCTTCTCGGTCTTGGTGCTGGCATCACCATCATGTGGTTTGGCGACTGGGAATACGGTCTTGTCACAGGGGCGCTGATCTGGGCTGTTGGCGGCACAGTGCTGATGATCATTCTTGCCTGGATTCTCCGTCTTGTCGGCATTGAATATGATCTGCAGAAGAAGGAAGCAGCCTATCGCAAGCTTCTGGTGATTGCCGAGGATGATGGGACGGTCAGGCCGAAATCTCTGGAAGAGCTTTTTGACGATGTGCGGAGCATCCACTTCAAGAGCTATGCCCGCTATCTCTATTTCAACACAGGTCGCCTGGCCTATCTTCAGACCAACGTTCTTGTGGCCTATATCTTCCTTGCTCCGGCGATTGTTGGCGGGATGATCAGCCTTGGTGTGATGCAGCAGATCATTCGCGCCTTTGGCCGGGTCGAAGGCTCGATGCAGTACCTGTTCCGGAGCTGGCCAACCATCGTCGAGCTTGCCAGTGTCTATAAGCGTCTTCGTGAATTCGAGAAGGCCATCAACGCGAACATCGAGGCCGAGCGCAAAGGCACCACAACCGCAAGCTAGCGGTTGTGGGCCTAGGTCTGGTTGCTGATCAGCCTGGTGCTTGAGTGGCTGCCGAGCGTCGGGATGATCCTGACCTCGCCGCCGCGGGCCTTGACGATGTCACTTCCCACCACATCCTCGGGGCTGTAATCGCCGCCCTTGAAGATGAAATCGGGCTGCAGGGCTGTCACCAGCTGCAGCGGCGTGTCCTCGTCGAAAATGGCAACACCATCAACGAAGGGAAGCTGGATCATCGCTGCCGCGCGGCGCTCGGCCGATTGTGCCGGACGGCCGTCCCCCTTCAGCTTGCGGACCGAGGAATCGCTGTTCAGTCCGACAATCAGCCGGTCACACTGCTTGGCTGCGCTTTGCAGCAAAAAGATGTGGCCAGGGTGAAGAAGGTCGAAACAGCCATTGGCGAATCCGATTTTCTGGCCGGCATCGCGCCATGTCTGACAGGTGGCAGCCCAATGTGGCCAGTCAAGCGGCGGTGTGGCCGCGCCGGCCTGATCGATGATTTCTCCGGGGCTGGCAATCGCCGTCCCCGATTTTGCCACCACGACACTGGCCGCGATATTGGCAAGCGACATGGCGTCCGCGCGGTTCACCCCGCCGGCAAGCGCCCCCGCCATCATCGCAATGACCGTATCCCCGGCACCCGATACATCAAACACCTCGCGCGCCTGTGCCGCCGCATGGTGCCAGGACCCGTCGGCACCGGCGAGGAGCATGCCCCGTGCACTGAGCGTGACCAGCATCGCCTCCATATCGTGCGCGACCGCAAGTTGACTGGCCCCGGCGGCGATCTGTTCCAGCGTGTCACCCTCGACAATGCCGGTCTTCCGCAGTTCAGCAAGGTTTGGCGTGAGCAGGGTGGCACCGGCATAGGCGCCGAAGTCGGGCAGTTTGGGGTCGACCACGACGGTTTTTCCGGCAGCCTTTGAAAGACCGAGGACGTCCGGGATCAAGGATGGTGGCACCGCCCCCTTGGCGTAGTCGGAGATGATGACAAGGTCAGCATCCTGCAGGGCCGCATCAAAGGTGTCGAGCAGCTGTTGGCCGACTCTGGCATCCACCGCTTCGGTCACTTCCTCGTCGAACCGAAGGACCTGCTGTCCGTCGGCCCGGAACCGCGTCTTCGTCGTTGTCGGTCTGTCACGGTCGATGATCTGATGAAAGTCGATCGCCATATTGGACCCGAGAAGGGCAGCAACCGACCGGCCCTGGGCATCATCGCCTGTGACCGAGACAAGCCGCACGTCACAGCCAATGCTGGCAAGGTTTCCGGCTACATTGGCCGCGCCGCCGGGCATCTGTGTCTCCCGGCTTTTTTCGAGAATGGGGACCGGAGCCTCGGGCGAAATGCGCGAAACCGAGCCATCGATGAAGCGGTCAAGCATGACATCGCCAATGACAAGGATCCGCGTTTTCTGAAGGGCGACGAGGGCATTTGCGGCCGTGGTTGCGTCCATATCTGCCTACCCCTTTTTGCCTGTGTCCCGGTCACGGCGGTCGCGGAAGGCTTTCGCGGCGCCGGGCTTTTCCGTCATGCTGGCCCGTGCGACGGCGACGCTGTCCTCTTCCACGTCAGAGGTAACTGTGCTGCCGGCACCGATGATGGCCCGCGCGCCGATGCTTACCGGCGCAACAAGCGCACTGTTCGAGCCGATGAAAGCCCGGTCACCGATCAATGTCTGGAACTTGCCATAGCCATCGTAATTGCAGGTGATTGTGCCAGCCCCGATATTCGCTTCGCTGCCGATCTCGGCATCGCCAAGATAGGTCAGATGGTTGGCCTTTGCACCGGCGCCAAGCCGCGTATTCTTGGTCTCGACGAAATTGCCGATTTTCACGCCTTCATCGGCTTCGGTGCCTGGTCGCAATCGTGCATATGGTCCGATCATGCAGCAGGCACCAAGCCTTGCGCCTTCAAGGTGCGAGAATGAACGGATCATGCTGCCTTCACCGATATGGCAACCGGCACCGATGACAACATGCGGCTCGATGATCACATCGCGTTCGATGACGGCATCAGCGGACAGGAACACCGTTTTCGGCGCAATCATGGTGACACCGCTTTCCATCGCGGCAATGCGAAGGCGTGACTGCAATGCAGCCTCGGCGCGGGCAAGGTCGAGCCTGTCATTGACCCCCATTACCTCTTCTTCGGCAATCACGACATGGCGAACCTGCTGGCCATCAGCCACAGCAAGCTCGACGATATCCGTCAGGTAATACTCGCCCTTGGCATTGTCGTTGGTGATGCGTGACAGCCACGCGAACAGCGCCGGCGTGCGAACCGCCATGATGCCGCCATTGCAAAGGGCGATCCGGCGTTCCTTTTCGGTCGCGTCTTTATGCTCCACAATGCGGTTGATGCCGCCGTCCTCATCCGGCACCAGCCTGCCATAGCCTGTTGGGTCTGCTGGCTCGAACCCGGCGATGGCGATGGCGGCACCTGCGGCAACACAGTCGGCAAGCGCGGTCAGGCTGCTTGCCGTGACGAGTGGTGTGTCGGCGAACATGATGATGGCGATGCCGTCATCGCCACCGACGACATCACGCGCAGCGGCAACGGCGTCACCGGTGCCGTTCTGGTCGCGCTGGATCGCAAAGGGCGCACCATCAAGCCATGTCTGGATGTCTTCGCTGTCAGGCGACAGAACCGTGACAATGCTGTCGGCACCGGCAGCTTTGGCGGCATCAATGGACCAGGCCAGCATGGCGCGTCCACCAACCTGATGGAGCGGCTTTGCCACCGCCGATTTCATGCGTGTTCCCTTGCCAGCCGCAAGGATGATAGCGGAAAAGCTCATGCCCCTATATAAGCCCAACATGGCGTTGTCTTCAATGACGTGCCGTGTCTGCGGTCATCTTATTTGTTTAGGGTAATTTGAGCAGGTGTCTGGTACTTTCCTGTGAGAAATTTTGCCACTATTGTGCGGCAGGGTTCATCTGATTTTCGGGTCAGAAACGACAGAGACAGGAATGGAGTTCGGCGCATGTGCGGCATTGTCGGCGTTGTGGGATTGGCTGATTGTTCGGAAACCATCCTCGATTCCCTGAAACGGCTCGAATATCGTGGGTATGACAGTTCCGGTATCGTGACCCAGACAAAGGATGGTTTTGGCCTGCAGCGCGCAGTTGGCAAGCTGAAGAACCTGTCTGACCTGATGCGTGAATCCCCGCTCGCCGGCCAGTCCGGCATTGGCCATACGCGCTGGGCAACGCATGGCGGCGTGACCGAACAGAATGCGCACCCGCATGTGGCAGGTGACAAGGTTGCCATTGTCCATAACGGCATCATCGAAAACCATGTCGCCCTTCGCGCAACCCTTGAGGCCGCCGGGCACCTGTTCTCCAGCGAGACTGATTCCGAGGTGCTGGCGCATCTGTTCCTTCAGGCGTTTGACGAAGGCATGACGCCTGAACAAGCTGCCGCCAGTGTTCTTTCCAGGATCGAGGGCGCCTTCGCGTTGGCGGCGATGCATGTCGACTATCCGGATATGATGATTGTCGCACGGAACGCATCACCGCTGGCCATTGGCCTTGGCGAAAACGCCAGTTTCATCGGATCCGATGCTATGGCGCTGTCACATCTCACGCGTGATGTCATCTATCTGAAAGATAATGATTTTGCCATTGTGCGGCCGGAGGGGGCAGAGGTGTTTGACAGCGCCGGTACGCCAGTCAATCGTGAGGTGGTGATCGTCGCTGCCAGCCAGGGTGTTGTCGACAAGGGTGGGTACCGGCATTTCATGGAGAAGGAAATCCATGAACAGCCAGACGCCATTGCGCATACGCTGGCTGCCATGACCGGGGCTGATGGCACCTTGTCGACGCCGCTGCCTCGCGAAGAGCTGGCGCAGATTGATGGCATTGTGATGCTGGCGGCAGGCACAAGCCATTATGCTGCCATGGTGGCACGCTACTGGATCGAGGCGCTGGCGCGGGTTCCTGTCACCTGCGAGATTGCTTCTGAGTACCGCTATCGCAAGCCGGTCACGGGCGCTTTCAGCTGTGCCATTGCCATTTCCCAGTCGGGTGAAAGCCTGGACACATTGATGGCGATGCGCCATGCCGGCGAGGCTGGGCTGAAGACCATCGGGCTTGTCAATGTGCCGGGAAGCACCATCGCGCGTGAGGCTGATCTGGTGATGCCGACGCGCGCCGGCCCTGAAATCGGCGTGGCAAGCACCAAGGCATTTACCGCACAACTGACGGCGCTGATCAGCTTTGCCACCGCGCTTGCCGAGGCGAAGGGCGCCATTGATACGGCGCGACGGGACGAGATTCACGCGCAAATCCAGAAACTGCCTTCAATGGTGGGCCGCGCGCTTGCATCGTTCGACGAGATTCGCCCGATCGCCCATGAGCTGACAACGGCGCGTTCGGCTCTCTATCTCGGTCGGGATGTGCTCTTCCCGGTGGCTATGGAAGGGGCGCTGAAACTCAAGGAGCTCAGCTATATTCATGCCGAAGGATTTGCCTCCGGTGAAATGAAGCATGGCCCGATCGCCCTGATCGAGGAAGGTCTGCCGGTGATCGCGCTTCTGGCGGCGGGTGAGGTCATGGGCAAGGCTGCCAGCAATCTTCAGGAAGCCAGCGCGCGGGGGGCCAGCATCATCCTGATTACCGAGGAGCGGGCCGCCGCAACCGTCGATTTTGCCGACCGGGTTGTGACGGTGCCGAACATCGACCCGCTGCTGGCACCTGTGCTGTTGACCATACCGGTGCAGATTCTCGCCTATCTGACGGCGTTCGAGAAGGGCACCGATGTCGACCAGCCGCGTAACCTCGCGAAATCGGTGACTGTGGAGTAGATTCAGCGGACGCAGTTTATTGGCCGTTATTTGTGTTTCAATGTGACTTCGAGCGCATGAGTTTAAAGGTGCCCATGTCTTGTCTGTTCTGGAGAAGAAGCAGAACAGAAGCAGTGGATTGTTTCAAATACATAAATCAGACCTTGAGACATTGAGACATTGAGACATTGAGATTTTGAGATTTTGAGATTTTGTATCTTGTAACGCCCATGGTGTTGAACAGAAAACATGAATATTGAACGTGCTCAGAACACAGACTTGGATTCAATCCAGACAGTCATTGAAACTGCGTTTTCAGGTAAAGAGAGCAACGCCATCAGTAAGTTAGCTGCTGATCTCTGCAGCGAAGCCACCAGTCCCTCGATCATGTCATTGGTTGCCAAAGGGGATGATCAAGTCATTGGTTATGTGTCCTATAGTCCCATATTCCTGAAGTCTGACACGCATATCTCCGGATATATCCTTGCGCCACTTGCTGTGTCTCCAGAACATCAGACACAAGGTGTCGGCACAAACCTCATCAAGCGTGGCATGGATATGCTCACCGAGGATGGCGTTGATGTTCTGCTGGTTTATGGTGACCCCGAATATTACGGCCGGTTCGGGTTCAAGGACGAAATTGGTGGTTTGTTCATGCCGCCATACCCGCTGGAATATCCCTTTGGATGGACGGGTTTGATGCTGAATGAGACTGCTGTGCCAGTCTCACCGGTCAGGTTTGAGTGTGTTGCTGCCCTGTCAAAATCAGAATTGTGGTGATGGGCGGTGCATATGGGCGGTGCATATGGGCGGTGCATATGGCCGGTGCACATGGTCAGTGCCTATATTCGGTGCGTATCACCGGTGCATAATGAGAGTTAAACGAACAACATTGAGCATGATCGCACTCTCTCACCTCTTTTGATGATCTTGAAATGACCCAAGACCAGCGCCGTCATTCACATATAGCTGTGAGCGTGGAATAGGCTGTGGCCGGAATCTGGTACCATCGTTTCCGATTGATTGTGGCCGTTTGGTCGATATATTCCCGCCAACTTTTTTGGGAGTGACCAATGATGAAACTGATCCGTGTAATGACGCTGGTTGCAGTGTCTTCGATTCTGGCCATGTCGCCAGCGGCGGCCCTGACCTTCAAGAAGGGGCAGGTTCTGGGCGCAGATGGCAAGATCTATGATGGCGCATCGCCTGAACAGGAAGAGGCCCTGATCAAGAAGGCGGAAGATGAAGGTGAACTGGCGGGTATTGCCGGAAGCAACCTTTATGTCGTTCTGGAAGGCAAGGTCACCTATGTGCCGCTCAGCGATGTCCGCGGAAAGACCAAGGAAGGCATGAAGGAAGTCATCGCGGCTCATGTGCTGACCGGCGCCGAGATTGGCCAGTTTGCCGAGATCGAGGATTCCGGGTTCGACAAGCTGACAGAAGGTAACCTTGCCTATGAAATTGGGCAGATTACTGATGAAGTTGCGCGTGCAGCCGCGGAGAAAGCCTATGAGGAGGTGGTGGAGTCTCTCGAAGGGGCAACCATCGACCAGATCGAGGAAGCCACCGGATCGACCCATATCGGCACTTCCTCATGCGGTGAAGGCTGCGTCGAGGAAACCTTCTACTAGGATTGCCCGGCAAGCCTTTCCGGGCTGGCGCTTTGCAAATCTAGACTGGTGGCGGGCCAAAACGGTTCTCGTTTGGCTCGCCAGGTAGCAGGAAGAAAATCACAAGCACAAGCCAGCCGGCGATGGGGATCAGCACAAAGAGCTGCCACCAGCCGGATTTGCCGCTGTCATGAAGCCGCCGCGCCCCTGTGGCAAGGATCGGCACCAGCATCGCCAATGCGACAATCATCTCCAGAATTTCAGCACCATCCTCGGCCTCTGTCACGTCATCGTGATGGTGCCCAAAACGGAGCACGGTGCGGTTATGGCTGTCGGCGCCATGATGTCCATCCGACGCCGCACCCCTGTCCCAGCGCTTGTGCCATCTCCGGATATGGCCATGAAAGTGCAGTCCTTCGCCATCATGACGATGGAGCTTGAAGGTGATGTGACTGTCTTCACCCTCGTCCAGAAGATCCTGAAGATGGGTCTGTGCATCGCCATTCCGGCTGGTCTCATAGTCGAAATGAAACTGCGTTGAATGGTCGGTGGCTTCATATCCGGCGAGGCGCATGCCGCCGAACCCGACCAGCCAGGCGATCTCGGTCACCACAACAAACAGCAGGATCAGCAGCCAGTATTCGGCCCGCCCGGATCGTCCGGAGAAATCGGCATAGTGGCGGAATGGCCGTTCGATAAGCTGGCGGATGGACATAGTTCGGGCTCCAGATTCGGTGAGTCAGGGCATGTTGTGCCCGGTGTTGTTAATTTACCGTTTGCATGTGTTCGCGAATGCGTGTCTGGGCGGTGTCTTCTTGACAGGAAAGCTGCCGCCATGTCACCGTCCCGCCCCTTCAAAGCCGGCAGCACGATCGCCGAATGACGCAACAGGAGTCTCCGATGACAGACATTCGGCCGCTTGGACCACAGGACCGGAACAGCTGGGAAACCCTTTATCGCGGGTATGCCGATTTCTATCGCGTGGAGACGGATGCCGAGAAGCTGGCCAGCCTGTTCGGCTGGTTGCTTGACCCGGGGCATGTCTGCGAGGGAATTGTTGCGATGGATGCAGAGTCGCGCCTGATTGGCCTTGCCCATTTTCGCGCCATGCCGTCACCGCTGCGGGGCTCAGAAGTCGGGTTCCTTGATGATCTGTTTGTTGATCCGGCCTGCCGTGGCAACGGCGCTGCCGAGGCGTTGCTCCGCCATATC